>CAYUNV010000117.1:9125-9755 GCA_964446265.1 uncultured Negativicutes bacterium
ATACCGCATTACAGTCCATCACAATCTCATCCGCTGCCAACGCAACCATGGTTCCGCCGCTCATCGCATAATGCGGTACCAGCACCGTCACTTTTGCCGGATGGCGCATCAAGGCATGGGCGATTTGTTCCGAAGCCAGCACCAATCCGCCCGGCGTATGCAGGAGAAGATCAATCGGCATGTCATCCGGCGTCATACGGATGGCACGCAAAACTTTTTCCGAATCTTCGATGGTAATGTATCGACTGAGCGGAAGGCCAAGGAAACTAATTGCTTCCTGACGGTGAATCAGAGTAATCAAACGGGAATTCCTACTTTGTTCAATGCTTTGAAGCAAACGTAGCCGGGATCGTTCCAAGCTCTGCTGACGCAGCAAAGGCCAAACGCTGAACATGATAAAAATCATCCACAGTATCGCCGCATAATCCATCACGATCGCCTTCCTTCTATTCCTTTGTTCCTCTTCGCACCCGGGCAAGACCTCCAGCCGCAGCGCAGGATAGATTCGATACCCTTTATTTTCCCCATAGCTGCATATAAATCCTCTTTGGGTTTATCAGGCCAGCCCGTACCACGGTCGTAACCAGTTGCCCGACCTTTCGCGTTTTTCTGTCGTGGCCGCGAACCGGC
>CAYUNV010000117.1:9765-9996 GCA_964446265.1 uncultured Negativicutes bacterium
AACTTTGCAACCCAAAAGCAAACTGTACAAGAGGATAATTTTTTTTACCATTTTATTGCGCCTCAGGAGGGTTTGAACATGCAAAACCAATTATTTCGCTACATCATCGTCGGCTTGGGAAGCCTCGTTGCAGGCATCGGGATCAATGCGTTCTGGGTGCCCCATCATCTGTTAAGCGGCGGGGTCAGCGGCATTGCTATGATTTTATTCTTCATCTTTCAATGGCCGATC
>CAYUNV010000118.1:0-8029 GCA_964446265.1 uncultured Negativicutes bacterium
CCTACAGCTCTTTTTAACGGCTCGATTTCAAGAATGCGATCCACCAGCAAAAGTGGATAACGATGGGGAATAATTTGCTGAATCTCTGTCGCTGTTAGCACCATAACTCAACCATCCTCCTTATGTTCTATGCGCAGCAGCCGCAATTTTAGCGGCTAGTTCTGTGTTTAACTTGTGCCCCGACTTTACGGCGATAATATGCCCTTTCACACAACCGGCCAGCGCTAAATCACCAATTACGTCAAGAATTTTATGACGCACCAGTTCATCGGAAAATCGGAGCGGCGTAAGGACTTGTGTGTCGTCATAAACGACCACATTTTCCAGGCTGCCGCCCAATGCCAGGCCTTGTTCCTGCAAAGCGTTCACTTCATGCATAAACCCGATCGTACGGGCCGGAGCAATTTCCTGTTCGAAAACTTCCGGAGAAATTTCATAATCGGCAAACTGCACACCCAGCAGCGGATGTGGATTGATCGACGTAAACGTAACCCTCAGACCGTCATACGGCAATATCACGATAAACTTATCCGCCTCACGGACCGCAAAAGATTGCGCAAGGATAGCCACTCTACGTGGCACATCCTGCTCGCTCCGTCCGGCCTGCTGGATTAACTGCACGAACGGCAATGCGCTGCCGTCAGCAACCGGCGGTTCCACCGCATTAATTTCTACCAGGCAATTATCAATTTCCATGGCAGAAAAAGCAGCCAACAAATGTTCTACTGTAAAAACCTTCGCGGCCCCATCTTCGAGCGTAGTCGCCCGCATAGTGGCCGTAACATTGCACGCCTGGGCCGCAACACGCGGCGCTCCCGGTAAATCAATCCGGACAAAAACAATGCCGGTATCTACCGGCGCCGGCCGCAAAGTAATTGTAACCGGTTTCCCGGAATGCAAGCCAATTCCGGTGTAGGTTACGGAATTCGTAATCGTTGCCTGATATTGCAAAGCATTTCCTCCTAAGAGTATCTGTCGCAAGGGCAACAGATTTCCAACAAATAATGAGACCCCTAAAAAATCCCCAGCGGCAAGTGCGCCGCAGGCGGACTTTTGCAACGGCCTCTTAGACAATAACTATACTATAGTATATCGGAAAAGTTTTTTTCCTGCAAGAGCAACCGGATAATATCCAACGCCTCGACTCATCTCGTTAACAGCCCGTAACACTTCGTTAACAGGCTGTAAGACTCGAATTAAATTCGCTCTAAGGATTCGGGAGCAGTTACAATCCTTCCGAACTCAAGGCTCATTCATCCGTTTGACCTCGGGTTATGGATATTATCCGGTCGTCGATCCTAATTATTGCTATTTTGATGGCCTTGTTTTCCAACGGTTATGCAGCCAAAACCATTCCTGTGGATAGCTGCGGATGTGGTCTTCTACCAAATTGGTCAGACGCTGCATCATTTTTTGGACATCGTATTCCCGGTCTGCTGTTTTTTCCATCTGGATCGGCGCCTGGATTTCAATAACATGGCGGCCGTCGGTATCGCTGTGGATAAACAGGGGAACAATCGGCACATTTTGCATCCGGGCCATAACAGCGGCGCCTTTCGGCGTGGAAGCAGGGCGGCCGAAAAAATCGACAAACGTGCCATCCTGGCGGGCATCCTGATCAATCAATAGCCCGACAATCGCCCCACCGGCCAACGTACGCAAGATGGAACGGACATCAGTTTTGTAAATAATTTTCATGCCGGCGTCCGTCCGGCATTCATTGATAAACCGGTCAACTGCCGAGTTGTGCTGTTTCAAAGCCACTCCAACCATAGGAAAGCCATGGAGCGATAAGGCCGGGCCAATCAATTCCCAGTTTCCGCTGTGGGCAGCAATCACGATTACGCCCCGTCCGGCGGCTTGCGCCTGGCGTAAGTGGTCCATTCCCTCAATCCGGCTCACCAGTCGTGGCAAGGTATTCAAGGTCAGACCGGGTAAGCATAACATTTCCAATAACAAGCGTCCGAACCGGACCGCACTGGCTTTGGCGATAGCATACGCCTCCGTTTGATCCACCGGCAAACTTAAATAAATATTGGTTTGTGCCATTTTTTTTCGTTTGCGTGGCACAAGAGGCCACACAGCCCGGCCCAGCCAATCACCAATCCCACAGCGGGCAGATACGGACAATCGCGGTGCAATCTTGCTCAACACTTTCAAAACAGTATACACCATACTGGTATCGACTCCTTATTCCCCTACCTATTATTTTGTAAACGTCAGTCCGGTATAAAAATGGTGGTTGTACCAACCGGCGTCCATTTTTAAGCCGGGCACCAGCGCTAAACGTGCGCCATAATTCATTCTGCGGCCATCAAATTCCACCAACAAGGTAGTAGCCGGAAAGACGTTATTTCCGGTTACTGCGCTTACCGGATTCCAGGTTTTTTCTAACCCAGCAAATACACCGTCAAACCGGCCATTACCGGCACCGATATGAAGACGCATCCCCAACGGCAGACCTTTACTGGCAACGGCAAACAAGGAGCGCCGGCCGCCGTGATAGCTATCTTCAGCGCCGATCGCCAACCCAGGCGTCAGCAGTTGTTCAGAGATTAATGAATACTTGACATTGAGCATCGTATCCGATCCTTGCCGGTGATTATTCAGATTGGCTGCACCAATTTCCAAACCATCGGCAACATTGACTGCCATTGTCGCGTTTGTCGCATCCTGGATACGAAAATAGCCCAGCGAAAACTGGCCGTCCCGCAAAACATCCGCGCTGGGATTTGCGATCATACCGGTAGTACCGTAGACAGTTGGTGCAGCGGCGGCGGGTTGCGGAACTGCCGCAAAAACTGCAGCACAAAATAAAAACGCCAAAAACTGTTTCAAGCAAAATCCTCCTTGCTGATCATAAATGTAGACTTACTCCAATTGGATTTAGTACTCCAACTGAAGTGCCTGTGCCCCAAATGGGGTATAGTATAATGATGCAGCCTGTCCCAAGACAGGCTGCAAAGGTTACTCTTCTGTTTTCGGTGAAAAAGCGGCAAGCTGTTTCTCCAATAAACGGATTTTCTTCTGTATTTCTGGCAGTTTGGCCAATGCCGCCTGCTCCCGCAACCAATCACGATGAGGGTGAGCCGGAAAGCCGGCAAAAAAGGAACCCCCGGGCACATCGCTGATAATCCCGGAACGGGCAGCAAATACACAATTATCGCCAATCGTCAAATGGCCTGCTGTGCCGGACTGTCCGGCAAAGGTTACATTATTTCCTACCGTCACGCTGCCGGAAATTCCCGTTTGCGCAACAAAAAAACAATTCTCGCCAATCACATCATTATGCGCAATATGCACTAAATTATCAATTTTGGTTCCCCGGCGGACAATCGTGCTGCCGGTGGTTGCCCGGTCGATTGCCGTGTTGCAGCCAACCTCCACGTCATCTTCAAGAATCACATTCCCAACTTGCGGAACTTTACGATGCCGACCATCGATCGTAACAAAGCCAAACCCGTCGCCGCCGATCACTGAGCCACTGTTGAGAAGAACACGTTGCCCGATCTGGCAGCTTTCACGCACCGTCACATTCGGGTAAATTAACGTATCGGCGCCGATCACCGTATCCGCCCCAATATAGGTATGCGGATAAATAACCACGTTATCCCCGATGACCGCTCCGTCTTCGATGACTACATAGGCCATAATCGCCGTATTTTCGCCCATGCGAACGTTTGCACCAATCACCGCCGTGGGATGAATTCCACGAGTAATCGCAGGGCGGGGCGCAAAAACTTCCAGTAAATGGGCGAAGGCAATTCTCGGATTAGCCACCCGGATCGCCGGTTTGGCAAACTGGGTTTCCGTTTCGGGAATAATTACTGCGCCGGCAGAGGATCCCGCCGCTTTCGCCAAATGGGGCGCAACGGCAAACGTAATCTGCCCGGCTCCGGCTTCTTCAATGTTGGTTACTCCGGTAATTTCCAATTCCCCATTACCCAGTACACTGCCGCCAATGAGTTCGGCAATTTCGAATAATGTTTTTTTCAAGGGTACCCCTCCGTACCTGTCTGCAGGTTACTGCATTTTTTGTTTCACGTCATCCGTAATATCAATACCACCTTGGGCAACGCCATTTTTATATAAAATAACTCCCAGGTTTTTTTCTTTCGCAACTTGCTGCAGAGCCTGTTTTAAATTGGCATCAACTTGACCTTCCAATTCCTGCTTGGTTTTCATGAACTCTGTGTAGGCCTTTTCCTGCTTTTTTTGAAATTCTTCCGGTGTAGAAGTAGCTTGCTCTTTTTCCAACTGCTCGCTCATCGTCTTACCGGTTGCATTCAACTGTTCCTGTAATTGTTTTACCTTAGGACTCTCTGTCATAACTTTATTTATATCGATTACGCCAATTCCTGACGAAGCGCTGCTGCAGCCGCTGATCATTGCCGTCATCGCAAACACGGCTAACACCAACATCACAGTAACCATTTTTTTCATTTTCACCACGTCCATCCTTTCCGCCGCTACCCTTTCTCATTTTCCGAATTCCGCAATTACCTCAGCGGTAATATCGGTTGCGCTGCTATTGACTAACACGTTAGCGAGCACAACATCAAGCTGTTTAAAAACCGCTATTTTAGCAGCCTTCTCGCGGATGTCGCGCACAATCTCATCTTGCAATCCGGCAATTTTCTGTTGAATTTGATCCGCCCGCGTTTGCAATTCAGACAGTCCGTCTGCAGCAGATCCAGCCGCAGGTCCAAAGGAACGTGCAGCAGCTTGCTGCATTTGTTCTGCCTCTTTCGCAGCCAATTCTGTCTGCAATTGTTGTGCAAACATTGCCAGTTCCTGTTCAGCAGCCGCTTTTTGCGGTGCCAGCTTTGCTTCCATTTGGGCGGACAAACGCTGCGCATACGCGTTCAACCGCTCCATCCGCGCTTTCTCTAGCCGGTCATAATCTTTCTGCAATGTGTTTTTTTCTTCCGATGTTAGTTGCAGTACACGCAGTTTCAGTTGAAGATTGATCAATTGCGGTTGAAATTCCCGATCCGTCTCTACTGCAAAAAGTTCCATTTGTTTCATGCTGTCCTGCCGGGCTTGAACAACCGCTTTTTCCATCCTGGCATTGAGCTCATCCTGTTTGGCAGCCATACGAAATTGAAATTCATGTTCCAGCGTTTTCTTGCTGCCCTCGGCGGCAATATTTTGATCCACAGTTGACTTGCCAACAACCTGCGTCAACACGGATTGTCGTTGTTGGATCTGAAGCAGAACGGTATTCAGGTCTTTTTGCAATCCGACCACCTCCGAATAGCGGGGATGAGCCTGGATTGCCTTTTGCATATCCATCATACCGAATGAATTGGCCGCAGGAACAGAGGATTTTGTTTCCTCGGGAACCGGCTTTCTAGCGCAGCCGGATGCCAAGACAACCACAATTAGCAGGAAAAGTCCGGCATAGTTAAGCTTTCTTCGCACCAATCCACCCTCTTTTCAGTCAAGAGCCGAGCACAGTTAGCACCGGCTCGGCTTTTGTCACTATTGTCTATTTACCGGTAATCTTTTTCATAACATCATCGGTAATATCTTGACCACCGTATACGACATTGTTTTTATCCAACACAACCACTAACCCTTTGGCATCGGCAACCGCTTTGATTGCTGCCGTTACTTTGTCAAGGATCGGCGTGAGCAGTTCTTGCTGTTTTAAGCTCAACCGCTGCTGTACCTGTGCATAATATTCTTGTTTTTCCTTATCGTTCATCGTAGCCGTTTTTTCATCGAAGTCTTTTTTAGCTTGCTCCACTTCGGTCTGCATGGTTGCCTGCGCAGTTGCCATGTCTGGATGCTGTGTTACAAGCAATTGCTGATTGACAACGCCAACATTGGAAGACGGAGCAGCACTGGCAACTTTACTGCCTGCCGTCTGGGATACCGCAATACCGACTACTCCCAACACAAAAAAGGCTACAATCCCTAGCGCGATAATTTTGGCATTTTTCTTGTTTTTGAACATGAATTTTACTCCTTCTTTCTCGCCTCTTGGCAAAAAATTTGTCTTTTTCATTATAACAGGCAGTGCGAAACTATTCAACTGGTTTCCTTGGGTTTTACTCCGCTACAGATCCCCAATCAGACGCAGCCAATTATCATGGTTGGTGATGATATATTCCATGCTGATAAAATCATGCAGCCGATAGCGGAAACCGATTTCAGTCTGTCCTGATGCCGGTGTGCGTTCCAAACGCAAACTCCAGTCATGCGACAACGGCTGGTTCAGACAAAGGACTGCTTGGTTATCCGTTATATTGTATTTCATGCCTATATTGGTATTCGTCCCAAAGCGGTGAAAGACGCCCGGCTTGAATTGCCAGGCAATCTGGCTGGGGAAAAAGACGACTTCCATATACGCTTCGTCCCGTTTATTCAAGAATTTCCCTACATGCAGCTGCGCTGCCGTATTGTCCCGCTGCCGCCCCATATCCAAATGACCTTCCAACGTTATTTTGTAGCGGTCCGTTTCTGCATCTAACACCACTTTTGTTTCCCGGCCCGGTTCCAGAACCGGCGTCAACGCCAGCTCATACCTCCGGACGGCTGGTAACTGGGAAGCCTTCTGTTGTATCCGACTGGCAAAATACGCAAGATGGCGTTCTACAAAGGAAACCGGTAAACCCCTAAGTTCTCCGGCCGTCGCCTCGACATCCGGCCGTGCGGTAAGCAGCAGGACATTGGGAATGGTTTTCGAGCGTAAAGACACTTGTACATCCTGAACTACCGGTCCTTGCGGCAGCAACGAAATTTTTACCGTTGTCACCGGCCCGGCAATAATCTCAATACCCGTGCGAAAATCCGGCAACTGCGCTTCCAAATACTCATGCAGCAAGGTTTTTGACATACTGCCGGCCCAGTCCACTGCATCAATCGGCAGCCCCACCAACAGATTGCGGACCTTTTCGCTCACATCACCCATATCTTGCCGTACCAACCCGGCAGAAGCTGCCGGCATCGCGCCGTAATCGACCTCCACGGAAATATCGCGCACTATATCGCCCCAAGGTACCAACGTGATGGCAATTCCCGTCTGTGTCCCCGGTTGGATTGACACCCCTTGGACCATATAACCGACAAGGACCCTGTCAAATACCTCTTGAACAACTTTTTCATATGCAGCTTGTTTTTCGGTTACGTCGCTGACCGTCTTGCCCAGCAGTACATGTTCCCCTACAGCAACAACGCTATTCGTCATCCGTTTAGCAATTCGCGCCGGCGGCATCACGTCAGAAGTAATATTGACAACAATGCTGTCGACTGTTTCTGCCGCCGCAATAGCAGGGACTGGAAAAAAATTCAGCCAAACTACGATTGTCCATATAACGAGTTGTCGGCACCAACCAATCGTGATCAATCACCCCTTTGAAGAGAAGAGCCAGGTTGCAAAACCTGGCTCTCGGCATTGATTAAAATTGCCCGCCAAAACTGAAGTGGAATTTCCCGCCTTGTTCACCTTTGGCAAAATCCAGACGGATGGGTCCCAGCGGCGAATTAATGCGTACGCCGGTGCCGATTGCATAGTGAAGGCTGCTGTCCATATTGTAAGCTTCGCTGCCCCAAGCATTACCCACATCGCCGAAGAATACGCCATCCACCTTCTTGGCAAGCGGAAAACGGTATTCTGCCGTCGCTGCAACCATTTTTGTCCCTTTAAACTGTTCGTCTTCGTAGCCACGCAGCGT
The DNA here is from genome assembly GCA_964446265.1 of uncultured Negativicutes bacterium. GTDB lineage: Bacteria > Bacillota > Negativicutes > CTSoil-072 > CTSoil-072 > CTSoil-072. The sequence continues at coordinate 7,683 of CAYUNV010000118.1, forward strand.
CTCCGCCCCGCCAACCGAAAATAGCTGGCTTTCGGGAAGTTTTCCGGTTTGTGCATGACCGACCTTAATGTAATTACGATTCTCTACTATATATTTATTGAAGTTAAAATCTCCGCCTAAACCCTTGCCGGCAAACTCCGCCGACACGGAAAAGCGCTTGCCTTCCGTGGCATTAAACACATTATCGCGATTATCAAAGACCCGAGTCAAAATCACACTGCGGGTAAGACCAAAGTTGTTTTTCAAATACTCCGATCCATACCCATCGGAAGTCGAATAATCAATCGGCGCACCAGCACTATCGACATTCTCCAGCCAGGTATCCTCATTGTTTTTCAGCGTAATAA
>CAYUNV010000118.1:8043-9606 GCA_964446265.1 uncultured Negativicutes bacterium
TATGTTGATTTCAAACTGCCATTGGAGTAATAGTCGCTGTACTCATTCGTCATATCATAAAGATTGACGCTAAGCGATGTTTGTTTCGAATCTAGCCATGGTTTGGTGTAGCTGAAGGAGTAGTTGGGCGTATTGCTGATATCGCTGGCGTTGCCGCCAAACTCCCAATGCACCTTCACCTTATCACCAATTCCGCGAAAATTATTGTCCCCGACTTCGATAATTCCAATCATCCCGTCCGATTCGCTGTAACCACCGCCGACAGAAAAGAAGCCAGTCTTTTGTTCAACAACATCAGTCTCCAATATTACAGCATTGGGATTGCGGCCCGGGTTCAATTTCATATTCACATCTTCAAAAAAACCCAAATTATGGATTTTTTGCATACTGCGACGTGCATCCTTGGCATTGAACGGTTCACCGACCTTGACCTTCATTTCCCGGGTTATGACATAACTTTTCGTCTTATCATTCCCTTTCACAACAATTCCTTCCAGGGTCCCTTCATTGATCGCGATCGACAGGACACCCTGGGGCGAAATGGCCACGTCACTGACTTTCGTCAGGACAAAGCCCTGGTCATGGTAATACTGTTCAACCGCCCGCATGTTTTCATTCAAGGTTTTACTGTTTAAAATTTGGCCTTTTTTGACTGTTATCAGATTGCTAATTTGTTCCGTCGTGACTTTCGTATTGCCTTTTACCACGATATCCATCAAAATCGGATTTTCCATCACCTGGTAAGTCACTGCAACGCCTTCCGGAACTTCTGTAAAATTAGATGTTACGTCGAAAAAATAACCCAAATCATAAATAGCCTGCATGTCTTGCTTAATCTTGTCAGCCGCCAAACCATCGCCGGGACGAACCTTTACAACAGCCAACACAGTGCTCGTTGGCACAAAATTGGCGCCAGTCACTGCTACAGAGGTCACCGTCTTACCGGTAAAATCTGCTGCCGCAACCGGTCCAGCAGAAACCAGACATAAACTGATGCTTAAGAATACAGCCATCAGCAGGTGACCATAGCCTCGTTTTTTACTCATGCATTCCCTCCTTATTCACATTATTGGCCGCGCAATGATTTTCCGGCCGTCCGGACAAGATCCTGCATCTGATCCGGTGTTAATACCACATCCCTGTCCGACTTTCGCTCCGCAACGCTGACGAAAGATTCCTCTTTGGCAGAACTCTGTACAGTTGCCTGCACCGGTTGCTGCCTGGTCAATGTGGCTTCGTGGATCTGAGCGTGAGTGGAGACGATTGTTTCCACTCGTTGCGACGACGGCAAAGACTTCGTACTTTGGCTTTCAACCGACTTTTGCACCACAACCGGCAGCTGTCGATGTAAACTCCAATATGCGCCGCCAATTCCGACTGCGGTTACTGCAAACGCCAGGCAAAAAGCCAGCCCCTGCTTCAGAAGCGGGTACCGATAGCGCCACTGCCGCGAACGGTTCGTTTCCTGGGCATGCCGCAGCTCAGCCTGCGCCAACACCAAATCCAGTTCACCACGAACGTCACGATCTTGCACGCTTCGGCCGCGGCGGCGAGCTCCGCGAC
>CAYUNV010000118.1:9616-9861 GCA_964446265.1 uncultured Negativicutes bacterium
AATCTTCAGCCTGCAATAACCATTGCCTGGCTGCCTTCAAATGCTTTGACGTATGCCGTTTGATTTCCGTCATCTTCACCACCCCTATGTTGACCATGACTATATAGTCACGGAAATAGGCTTTTTTCTGGCTGGCGTATTTGTGCCGAATATCAGGATTTATGGGAAATAATCTCGGAATTTTGCCCAAATACTCCTATTTACTGCTGTTTTTCAAAAATATGCGCTCTTTTTATTTGTTTTGC
>CAYUNV010000119.1:0-9860 GCA_964446265.1 uncultured Negativicutes bacterium
CTCTCCCGCTTGCCCAACCCATGCACCTTGGTTAACCTGTCGAATAACCGCAATGAGTTTTTTTCTACCTCTGTGGAGTGCAGGGAATCATAATGATATTTTTCTCCCAATGAGCGGGCAAAACTAATGACTTGTTCATTCAATAAGCTCATCCAGACATCGCCGGTTTCCTGTGCTATGTGCACCGCAACAATCCCTTCAATCAGCTTATTAGCAACCAAAATAACTTTCTCTACTTCTAGCAACGACAAAATTTGCTTGCAAAGGACAATGACCGGCAATACGGTTTCCGCCATATCTTCATCCAGCGAAAATCGTTGCATGATCTGAGATAAATTCAATCCCTTCACCTGTTCATATAAAGCAGTAAAATCTTCCAACCGCAGTGGAACCATGGACAGCTCAGGATGGTACCCCAGCATATTGCCAAACAACTTCATTTCTACACCGGACAGTGCCAAGAAACGGATTTTATGCATTTCTAATTCCCGCCGTACCGGAAACACAATACTATGGATGTATTCGGACAAAGCAGCGTGAAAATGCATTGAATCGCGCTGATACACTTCAAAACTTTCTTTTATGCGGATCGCTCCAATATGGATATTCTGCTGATAATCAATCCGTCCTTCCTTATACAGGATAAAACCTAATCCCCCGGAAGAAATATCGACAAAAAGGGTGGCATCCTCAGGGTCAAGATAACCCGAATCATAGGCCACTCTGTTTAAGGCAGCATATTTAAAAAATATTTCTTGCGGCATATCCAGAACTTGTACAGTAAACCCGGTTTTTACAAATATTTGATCGATCAAATATTGCCGGTTTTTCGCCTCGCGGATCGCAGTGGTAGCCACAAGCCGGTAATGACGGGCGCCGTATTCATGCATGATACGCTTATAGCCTTTCAACAATTCACATACTTCATGAATCGTGCCGAAGCTGATTTTACCTGTCTTAAACGTCTCTTCACCTAAAAACACGTTGCGACCGGCTTCTTCTAATATTTTAAAATTGTTCAGCGATGAAAATTCAACAATCTGTAAACTAATTCGCTCTGATCCTAAATGAATGCAGGCGAATAATTCAATTGCAGTTTTCTCTCTCATACCGTGAACTCCTCACTTGTGGGTTGCATATCGTATTGTATTCCCTTCATTGTACCATAGGCACCAAATTTTCCCTTGTCCTCATTTCCGGCCAGTAAGACAATAGTCAGAATTATTAGTCAACACTCAAACATTATAACTCTTTTAGGCAACTTAAGCAAACTATTCTTTTGTTCTGCAATTTAATTGTAGTTCCAGCTATATAAATAAAAATCCGACATAAAAACTTCCATGCCGGATTTTGGTATAACTATTAAATTTCCACACTAAACTTCAACCTTAAACCGCCACCATTAACCTTTCACTTCTCATTCCGCCAAATTTTATCCAGGAAATCATCGCGGCCCGAATCAATCCGGTACTGGCAATAAAACTCCGGATTTTTTTTATGATAACCTTGATGAAACTCCTCAGCCGGATAAAAAGGCGTTGCGGTAAGAATTCCAGTGACAATGGGAGCAGAAAAAAGACCGCTATCCTGCAATGCTTTTTTGGACTGCTCGGCCAGTCTCTTTTGCTCCTCGTTATGATAAAAAATCGCCGTAGAATAGATTTCGCCCCGGTCGGCAAACTGCCCTCCGTTATCTGTAGGATCAATTTGCCGCCAAAATACAGTCAGCAGTTTTTCATAGGAGCATAACGCCGGTGCATACATTACTTGCACAGCCTCAATGTGCCCTGTATCGCCTACCATAACTACATCTACGTAAGAAGGGTTTTCCTCTGTTCCGCCCGTAAATCCCGCTGTTACGCATTCAACGCCAGGCAATTTCTCAAACGCATCGACCATGCACCAAAAACAGCCGCCGGCAAAAGTCGCAAGTTTTGTCTCCAGAAAACTTCTCCTATGTCCTTCGCACAGTCTGTAGACCCCCACTCTCTTAGGTGTTGGGGATTAACAGGCTGTAAGCCCGAAGTAAATTCGACTATACCCACAGGGCACAGGAACTTCAGATGGAGAAGTAACTCCATCTGAAGTAAGTCTACATTTATTTTGGTTGATAAGCATATAGTCCTACGCGGTTTCCTTCACAATCCAGAAAATGTGCAATACAGCCAAGGTCGCCTAGCTCCGTTTGCGGCTGAAGGATTTTACCGCCATTGGCTACTACCTTCTCCAGTGCTTTTTCAATATCGTTCACCGACAGATACACGGTGCATCCCTCTTCCGACGGCTCATACTCTTCAGCTTGCACCAACGATCCGCTGCTGCCAATAGTTTTAGGCAGCAGCGGGAACCAATTCATGCTCAGGGAACCCATTTGGTTTGTCGTCAGAGAATAACTCAACGCTTTTTCATAAAACCGCTTTGCTTTGGCCAAATCGTGGACAGGAAGCATAAACCAATTGACAGGATTCAGTTTGGTAATTGCCGCCGGCGAATACAACCCTACGCGATTGCCTTCACAATCCCGGAATTGCGCAAGATAACCGAGATCTCCCATGGCCATTTGCGGTTGAAGGATTTTACCGCCGTTATTTTCGATTTTCGCCAAAGTTTTCGGAATATCATTCACCACTAAGTACACAACGCAGCCTTCTTCCGCCGGTTTATAACCATCGGCTTGTACCAGCGAACCATTGGTTCCCATAGTCCCCTCTTGAGCAGGGAATACAGCCATACGCATGGTTCCCGCGTCGTGCGCGGCAAGCGTATAGCCGAAAACTGTTTCGTAGAACGTTGTCGCCTTTGCCATATCATTGACCGGGATCATAAACCAATTGACAGGATTTATTTTGGTTACCGAAAGATCCGCTTGACACTTCGTACAGTTTTTCTTTACCGCCTGATTTAAGGCCCCGCAATCTGGGCATTTTACCGTTCTCGTTGCCGTTGGTGGTCTAAAGCACATAATACCATCTCCCCGTATTTATTGATGAAGTGATCGACTTGTCCACTTGACGAATCAGCCCAAAGAAAACTCCGCCTTACACTTCTTACAAGTCAGCCTTGTCCCTTGGTTCATTGCCCCGCATTGCGGGCATTTGATCGGCTTGCGGCTGATGCTGGGCGCAAACTGGCCTCCCATCTTTTCACCTGCGGTAACAACGCTTTTCTTGTCCTGCCCATCCATTGTCTTTCCCCCTCTTTACTTTGCCGTTAGTGCAATGTCTCCTACATTAAGGCTCTCGTTGACAACAATGCTCTGTTTATATGTCTCATAACCATCAGCAAAAATGGTTAAATCATAATTTCCCGCTTCCAGCTTTTTAAACCAAAAATCGCCGAAATCATCGGTAGCAACATTCATGGTTTTACCAGTTACTTTACAGGCTAAGGTAACCTGTGCGTTCTCAATGACCTCATCTTTGTTAGCATCATAAACCAAGCCGCCAACAAATAATTTCGGTAAATTTACATAGTATACTCTGGGTTTTGTCCCAATTTCCGGGAGCATCACTTCCGCTTCAGCAATCAGACTGGCAAAATTACTTTCTTCGCCGAATTGGATGCAATCATGCGGGCAAGCCTCCACGCATCGCGGTTCTTTGCCTTCATCAACTAAATGCGCACACCCGGTGCACTTTTGCGGAATTTGCAGTTCTTCATTCCAATAAATCGCACCATACGGGCAAGATTCCACAAGATGTTTTTGCCCCTGTGATTTCTCCGGATCGATAATCACCAGTCCATCCGGCCGCTTATACACTGCATCGTTTTCCGCAGCTTGCATGCAGGCTGCCTTATCGCAGTGCATGCAGCCTTTGGCGACATATTCCAGTTTTACTTTAGGAACCTGGCCATGCGTTTTTTCCGTCATTTTTATCCAGAAATGACTGGTATCCGGTTGCGGCTTGGCAACCGGCGACCAATCATTCTCAACGTGCTCATCTTTACAAACTAATTGACACGCATAACAGCCATTGCAATTTTCCACGTCAATTACGAAAACTTTCATCGTTTTACACCTTCCTTGTTTCTTCTTCCGACACCCTGGACGCTAAAATTTGTCCGGAGTGCGGGCAATACGGCCTATTGAACGGTTCCGGATATTGTTTTGCCAATTCCAGTTCATCCACTTTTTCAATCGCAATCAAATAGCCGCTGGTGACTTCGCCGGAACAATTTTCTGATACGGTATTGGTCGGGCAAATCAGATTGTTGGCGCCGGCACGGTCAGATTCGCCCGCAACGATCGGATCGAGGCGCGCTCCATGATCCTGATATATGACTCGCGGCATAATTCTCTCCGTTACATAAGCTGCGCCCAGTACCCAGCCGCGCTCGTTGTACAGTTTGACAACATCACCCTGCTCAATGCCTTCTTTCTTCGCATCAACCGGGTTAAGCCAAACCGGTTCATACATGTAACCATCCCGGCCGCGGATCTTGCAGGTAGGAATTTCGCGTAACCAGGTGACATCATCCATGTTGGCATGCACACGCCAGCGGGGGTGGTTGGATTCCAGCAAATACGGATATTTCTCGCTTCGCGGATGCAAATAACTTTCCTGATGGGTTTTTCCGAAAGGAATAAATTTCGGATGCGGCGGTCGTTCTTCATCATCGGGGAAATATTCAGACAGTGCTTCCGATGTGAATTCTAATTTGCCGGACGGCGTCGTCATCGGATTCCCTTCCGGATCCTGCGCAAAATCGCCGAACCCCGGCACCACCTCTTCCCAATTTTCGGCAGTGGGAATAACACAGATTTCCTTCGCCCGGAATTCTTCATAATCCATCAAAGTTTGGCAACCGGAATTTTCGAAACCGCGCCGGATAAAATCTTCATAGGTCATTCCCTTTGTATATTCTTCGTATACGCCCAATTTTTTCGCAATTTCACAAACGCATTCATAGTCGCTCTTCGCCTCGCCAAGCGGTTCTACACACTGGCCTTCGTAATACAGGCTGTTAAAAGCGCCGCTTTGGACATCGCAAGCGATATCTTCCTGCTCAAATTTACTGCTCACCGGCAGGATAAGGTCAGCGAACAAGCAGTCATTTTCCATCCAGGGATGCTGGGCCAGAATGAATTCAATCTTCGGGCTGCGCAATGCTTTGATCATATTGTTGCCGCCATTCCAACAAGTTGTCCAGCAGGGAGTGTCCGTCCAGATCATATGAAGTTCGCTGCCGCCTTCTTCGATCGGATATTGATATTCAACGAACTGATCATCGGCCGGAAAGCCAGAAGAAGTTACTCCATACCAAGTCATCGGATTTTCCACTGACCAGTCGCCTAAAATCGCTTTCGGAATTAACGTTTTCGGCAAAAATTGGGCGGAAATATCATAGGTAGCGCCGTTGTAAGCGCCGGCCACATTGGGAATTACTTTTGAACGGGGACAGGGGTAATATTCATGCAGGCCGTACTGGCCGAATTCGATGAATTTCAACGCCCCGCGGCCTGGTTTGCCGAGGCCCTGCATTCCCAGCAGGCAGCCTTCCAAACGCGCCGGCTCGCTGGAATAAGCGGAACGGATATAGGATCCGCCGTTGCAATGGCAAATAGTGGTTGCCTCTTTGGCCCATCTTCTGGCCAACGCTTTAATCGTGTAAGTGGGAACACCGCAAATTTTTGACGCCCATTCCGGAGTTTTGGCTATCCCGTCTTCTTCACCGATGACATATTGCTTCATCTCTTCAAATCCAACCGCATGCGTAGCGATATATTCTTTATCATAAGTATCCTCTGTAATCCAAAGATACATAATTGCCAATTGCAGAGCGGCATCTGTATTCGGAATAATAGGAATCCATTTATCGGCCCATACCGAAGCGGCATAATTCAAATCCGGGCAAATGAATACCGATTTAATGCCAATTTCCTTGAACCAGCGGCAAAGACGGCTTGCGTTTTGACCGCCCCAGCCCCAAGTTGTTGTTTCGGGATCGCAGCCCCAATACAATAACATTTTGCTATGGTTGGATACATCCCACCACATATTTTTCTGCAACCCTTGGCCGATCGGTTCGCAGCCCCAAAAATGCTTGATGCCCCAGTACCAGCCTTCCCAACTGTCGGCGTTCCTGGCTTGTGTAGTAGAACCGCCAAGCATTTCAAGAAAATTCTTTTGACAGCCATGCGGACCATGGATTGCCTTAGTTTCACCATGGCCGTCACCCTGGGAAAGAATAGCATACGGGCCATACTGTTCATGAACGCGCCGGATTTCGTTGGCAATGATATCCGTCGCCTCATCCCAGCTAATCTGAACGAATTTACTTTCCCCCCGGTTTTCCGTGTTTCGGTCTCCGTTTGGATCCCAATCCACCCGTTTCAGCGGGTAAAGGATCCGGTTTTTTGAATGCATTCGCTTTTTATAAATATAGCTGAACGGAGGTAAAAGGGTTTTCATTTTAGGCTCAAATGTTTTCCCCCGCACTTCAATTTTCCAAGGATTGATTTCTTCTTTTGTATATTTCTTATCAAATTGCATCGGACGAATACGCAATACCTTACCGTCCTTCACATCTACTTCTGCGCTATTGGATCCCATACCGAAACCGCAAAAACCCAATCCTTTATAGTAGGTTTTAACTTCGCTGCTTTTATTGGACATTTTCTTCCTCCTAGCTTATTTCTTATGAATGAACATCAAACAAATCTGCCGTACAGTGAAACCCTCCTCTTTCCCATCAAATCTTTTTACCGCTGTCAGAAAACTGCATCAAAGCCAACTCGCTTTCCTAATGCCATGGATAGCACTAAAACCAGATACCTAACTCTTGTAACGCAAAATTTATGCCAATAACAACATTTTTTTTGCAAATTTAATTAAATAGAAAATTATGGTTAATATAAAATAAGCACTACCACCCAAAGCTTCATCCAGAAACCGATAACTCCTTGTATTTCGCGGGCTAACCATGTTTCAAAACAACCACTAACAATTTGTCTATCAGTTCAGCCATTCTTTGCCTAATGAACCATCCACTTTGTTGCGTTATCTTCGGCAGCAAAAACGGTCTATTTTCTCGTTTTTTCTCTCATTTTCAAGATCTTTTCCCGTGTATGAGAAATTGCAATCCACTGTACTCACCTTTGCCGCTGCCAGGTTCACTGCCGTTTAGCCATCCGGATTGCTTTGACAAGCAAATAGCTCCGGATTGCTTTGAAAGAACAATCGTATTACAATTAGGATTAGCCTGGTATTGCACAAGAACAAGTCCCTTGAGAAATTGTCAGGAGGAAGTAAGCAATGAAAACCGGTTTAAACCATCGGGAAAATGACACCCGTTATACCAATATGATTGCTATCACCGCCGAAAAAGATCTTCTTTCCACACGGTGGCAAGAAATTTCCCGCTGCAAAGAAAATTTTTTATTAGAAGATATAGACCCGCGCTCATTTCCCGAATTGAACCGTGAAGTTGCCGAATCCTGGATCCGCTCACAGGCAAACGGCATTGATCCACATTCCAAAAAACTAGGTAAAAGCCTGGACCCTGATCAATTAAAAGTGGTCATGGAACAAAACCGGCTATTAATCGATACCGCAATTCCTTTGATTGCGGCCTTCAAGCCTTTGTTAAAGAGTTCCGGCTATATGCTGACGATCCACAACGATAACGGCACCATATTGCATATCGACGGGGATAGCAACGAAATGTCCTCGTTCGATACCATTAACGTGAAAGTCGGCCATGTATGGAACGAAACGACCGTCGGCACCACGGCTCATGGCTTGAGTATGCATTGTAAATCGCCGATCCAATTACTCGGCCCGGAAAACTACTGTAATGCCTTGCACGATAACATTAGTTCCGCCGCTCCTATTTTCGATAAAAATGGAAATGTGATCAGCACGCTGGTCTTATTGCAAGCGCTCCGCACTCTTCCGCAGGAGCAAACGCTGCAAGGTCTGTGGGCTCATACCCTCGGCTGGGTCACCTCCATGTGCGTAGCCATTGAAACGCAATTGCAATTGAAGCAGCATAATATAAAACTGAGCCTCACCAACAATACGCTGGACACCACGCTTTCCTTCATCGGCCAGGGAATTGCCGCCATTGATAAACTGAATAGGATCACCCATACCAACAAAAAATTCAGTCAGATGCTGGACGTAAATGCCGCAGAAATCGTACAAAAACACATTGCTGAGATTCTCGGCGAACAACCTCTTCTGCAAAAAGCACTTCTGCAAAAAACGGAAAAAGATTTTGAGATTTCCGTTGATAACAAACAGTTTTTGGCAAGTGTAAAGCCCATATTAAATTCGGACCACTCACAGGTTGAAGGCGCCGTGATCCGCATCCAAGATATTTATAAGGTGAACGAACTGGTAACGCGCCGCTTTGGCGCAAGCGCCCGATACAGCTTTGAATCGATTATCGGAGCCAGCTCTTCGATGCGCAAAGCAAAAGAAAATGCCAAGAAATTTGCCAAAACTTCCGATAACATCCTGTTGATTGGCGAAAGCGGGACCGGAAAAGAGCTTTTCGCCCAAGCCATTCATAATGAACATTGTCCGAAAGGCCCATTTGTTGCGATTAATTGCGCGGCGTTGCCGCGAAACTTGATTGAAAGCGAACTGTTTGGTTATGTCGGCGGAACATTTACCGGCGCCGACCGTGAAGGACGGCCCGGCAAAATCGAGCTGGCCCACGGCGGTACGCTGTTTTTGGACGAGATCGGCGATATGCCCTTTGAAATCCAGGCCGTCTTGCTGCGCGTTCTGGACAGTAAAAAAGTCATGCGAATTGGCGACAAACAATACCGGAATGTCGATTTCCGCCTCATTGCCGCAACGCATAAAAACTTACCGAAAATGGTTGATGAAAACCAATTCCGGCACGATCTTTATTTTCGCTTGTCGGTATTGCGGATCATGATTCCACCGCTGCGTGACAGAAAGAATGATATTTTACTCCTCGCTGAACATCTGATCCAAAACTACTGCCAGCGAATGGATCGAAAAGAAATGGGCATCAGTCTTCGTGCCCAAACAAAGATACTGGAATATCACTGGCCGGGAAATGTACGGCAATTGGAAAGCGCCATCATCTATGCGATCAACCTGGCGCAAGATAGCGGCATCATTGATTTCGAACATTTGCCAGAAGAAATTATAAGCGACGATAACCGAGCAACCGACAACACATCCCCTACCAATAAGGACAGATCAAGCCCGTCTCTTAACGAAACGATGTCTTTAAAAGAAGCCGAAAAAATTGTTATCAAAAATGTTCTTGTCCAGACCGGTAACAATATCGAATTATCGGCCAAACTACTGGAAATGGGGAAATCTACCTTGTACCGAAAGCTCAAAGAATATAACTTATAATTTCTTCCGAAAAAAACTCATATTCATAGCAACCAAAACAAATATAACCAATATAGTTGCGAAATTTAAATTTGTTTCATCCTGTTTATTTTAAATTGTTATAAAAAAATCGTTCATGGTATACTATAAGTAAATAATCCAGCGGAGGTTTTGTATGAAAATCAGCGGAAGAAATAAGTTGGAAGGCACGGTAAAATCAATTGTCAAGGGAACCGTCATGGCCAAAGTTGTCGTCGATTACAAAGGAACCGAACTGGTAGCAGCCATCACAGTGGACTCTGTTGATGATCTCGACCTCAAAGTTGGCGATAAAGTTACCGCTCTGGTGAAAGCTACAGAAATGATGATTATAAAATAACCCACAGCAAAAGACCGTTTCGAAATGTAAAATTTCGAAACGGCTTTTTTTGAACACAAAAAAAAAGACTTTTTAATTTCTCCAAATTATTTGCACCTTTATAGATTATGATAAGTATGAAGAGATTGATATTTAGACGTAATTATTACCACTCAATC
>CAYUNV010000120.1:0-1963 GCA_964446265.1 uncultured Negativicutes bacterium
GGTGTGGGTCAATTTCTTTCCGGCGCTATGGGTCAATTATAGCCCGGCGGTGACAAATGCGGGATATTTTTCAAGTAAGCTGCTATTTACCCTGAATATTCTACTGTTTTTTCCGAAATCGTCCCTATGGAATGGTATTAAAAATATATTCTTATACAGCGGTGAATAAGTATGAACGGGATGTTTTCTTAGTGGAATTGGAAATTGCGGGGAGGCGGAGAAACTATGAATCGAAATGTAGTGATCGTTGTTTTGGTTTTAGTTGTGCTGGTTGCCGCTGTCAGTTATAAACTGTTTTTTAACCAGGAGGAGGCCATCACTGCTACTGGAACGATAGAAATACGGCATGCCGATGTCATGCCGAGAATTAATGGATACTTATCGGAACTCGCGATTGAAGTCGGCGATCGGGTACACAAAGGACAAATTATTGCGCGGATTGAGCGATTGGACATGAGGGAGCAGTTAATCGTGGATGAAGCTGCTGCTGCAAAAGCTAAGGCACAACTGGCTGATCTGGAAAAAGGTCCACGGCAGCAGGAAATCGACCAAGCGGCGGCAAATTTGGCGGCGGCAAAGTCGGTGTACGAAAAAGCAGACGTTGATTTTGTCCGCTACCAGACACTGTACCAAAATGGTGCAATCGCTGCCCAACAAATGGATGTCGCCCGCTCGAACCATGAGGTGGCATACAATGCGCTGTCAGCAGCCAAGTCCCAATATGATTTGCTTTTATCCGGGTACCGCGAGGATTTAATTATTGCGCAAAGAAGAGAAGTGGAACGTACAGATGCAGCGGTGGCGGTTACGAAAGCAAATTTAGCGGATACGATCGTCTATAGTCCATTGACAGGGATTGTACTGACAAAAAACTATGAACAGGGTGAGTATGTTAATCCTGGGTCTGCCATTACTACGGTGGGTGATACGAATGATTGTTGGGTAAAAGTATACGTTTCATCAGCCCAGCTGGGGCTGATCAAGATGGAACAATCAGTAGATGTAAAAATAGATGCTTATCCGGAACGGATTTTCTCCGGCAAGATTAAAGAAATTAGCCAAAATGCAGAGTTTACGCCTCGCCAGAGCATTACAAAGACTGAACGGACAAATTTAGTTTATTATGTAAAAGTTAAAGTTGAGAACAGCGAAGGCATTTTAAAACCGGGCATGCCCGCGGATGTGGTTTTTCGATGATCCAGATTCATAATTTGACGAAATTGTATGGACAACGCAAGGCCTTAAATGAAATATCGTTAAACGTAGGGCAGGGAGAAATTTTTGGCTTGGTCGGACCGGATAGTGCCGGAAAGACATCAATGATCCGCATTTTAACGGGTCTTTTGACGCCGTCAGCCGGAGAAGTAATTGTGTTGGGTACCAGCAATCTGGAGAGTATAAAAGAATCGATTGGTTATGTGCCGCAGAAATTCAGTTTGTATGGCGACTTAACGGTGATGGAAAATATACGCCTTATTGGATCTTTATATGGTCAGGATGAAAAAATCATTATGCAGCGTGCAACGGAGACGCTCGGTGTTACTGACTTGTTGCCGTTCAAGGATCGTTTGACGGAACAATTATCCGGAGGTATGAAGCAAAAACTAGCGCTGGCAGCCGGATTGATGCATCAGCCCCAAATATTTTTTCTGGATGAACCTACTGCAGGGGTTGATCCAGTATCACGTCGGGAATTTTGGCAGATTTTATTCCGGATTAATCGGGAAGGAACTACAGTTTTTGTATCTACTTCTTATATGGATGAAGCAGAATTATGCAATCGGATTGCTTTTTTGCACCAAGGAAGAATTGTCGCCTGTGATGCACCCGACAGACTCAAAGAAAATTACCCGTACAAAGTTCTAGAGCTAGCTGTTACTACCCGTGCGGTGAAGAAGCATCTGCTACAGTGCGGATTAGTTGATATCAATGCTTTTGGAGATAAGTACCATTTGATTGTTGA
>CAYUNV010000120.1:1973-3401 GCA_964446265.1 uncultured Negativicutes bacterium
ACTGATTGTTTGCTATCTGCAGGAATACCGGTTGTTTCGCTGGCGGAGGTTGCTCCGTCTTTGGAAGATGTGTTTGTTGCCATGGCCGGTGAGGTGAAATGAGATGTTTGCTGTAGAGCTGCGTAATTTGACCCGAAAATTTGACGATTTTGTTGCTGTGGATAACGTCTCACTAAACGTGAAGCCAGGGATGATTTATGGATTTTTAGGGCCAAATGGTTCGGGAAAATCGACAACGATAAGAATGATTTGCGGCTTATTGGAACCAACAGAAGGCAGCGGCAGCGTACTGGGGCTCGATATTGTGCGGGATAGTGAAGCAATAAAACATAAAATTGGTTATATGTCGCAAAAATTTAGTTTGTACGATGATTTAACCGTAATGGAAAATCTTAAATTTTATGCGGGAATGTACAGTTTATCGAATAAAGAAATGAAAAACAGGATAGAAGAAGTTTTGCAAATGGCGGGACTCGGGCGGTGTAGGAAAGAAATGGCAAGACATCTTTCCGGCGGTTGGAAGCAACGACTAGCATTAGGTTGTGCGATTTTGCATAAACCACCGATTTTGTTTCTCGATGAACCTACTGGCGGTGTTGACCCTAAATCCCGCCGACTATTTTGGGACATTATTTATGACATGGCCTTACAAGGGGTAACCATAATGGTCACGACTCATTTTATGGATGAGGCGGAGCACTGTGATGAAATTGGCTTCATTTTTGAAGGGCGGCTGATTGCCAGTGGTACCCCGAGTATTCTAAAAGCAAGTATCCCGGGAATTTTATTAAAGATTCCAACAAATAGTCCGATGGAATTGGTGGAGCAACTAATCGATTCTCAAATGCCTTATATCGACGTATACCCGGCCGGGAATAGTGTACATGTGTTGGTTGACAAAAATAAAGTAACGGAATTTTCTTCGTATGACTTCCAAATAATTATTCCATCATTGGAGGACGTGTTTGTCTATCTAGTCAAATTGCAGCGAAAGGAGTTGCTGTTATGAGACGTTTAAAGGCATTGTTGATTAAAGAATTTTTGCAAGTGAGCAGAGATCGGCTGACGGCGGCGATGATGATGATAATGCCTATCGTTCAATTGATCTTATACGGCTTCGCAATCAATACGGAAGTGAAGCATTTATCCACAATTGTTTTTGATCAATCGTTGCAGGAAGAAAGCCGCGATTTATTGAATTCCCTGACGGCCAGTGAGTATTTTGAGATTAAGTACATAGCCAGAAGTTTTAATGAAGTGGACAACGCGATTGATGCCGGAAAAGCGAAGGTGGGAATTATTATCCCGCCTGATTTTGCGGAAAATCTGCGACATGGACGTACGGCATCCGTACAAGTTATTGTTGATGCATCCGATTCTATGGCGGCTTCTTCAGCGATTGGTGCGGCACAGTTGGTAGGTCAAATC
>CAYUNV010000120.1:3411-9705 GCA_964446265.1 uncultured Negativicutes bacterium
CTATATGGTTCCCGGCATCATGGGAATGCTGCTTACGATGACTCTAGTATCCATTACTGCGATGGCGATTGTGCGGGAAAGGGAACGGGGGACACTTGAGCAATTAATTGTGACGCCTATGAAAAAATGGGAGTTAATGTTGGGTAAAATTATTCCTTACAGTATTATCGGCTATGTTCAGATGACGGTGGCTTTGTTTGTCGGTATTTTAATTTTCGATTTGCCGATTCGCGGAAATCTGGTGCTTTTATACGGATTGACTTCGTTCTTTATTATTGCTCAATTATCGGTTGGAATTTTAGTATCTACTGTGACGAAAACACAAATGCAGGCTATGCAATTGTCCGTTTTCGTTTTTTTACCCAGCACATTGCTTTCGGGATTTATGTTTCCACGGGAAGCAATGCCCTTGTTTTTCAACTTGTTAGGCAATTTGTTGCCCATTACGTTCCAGTTGCAGATTTTGCGGGGCATTATTTTAAAAGGTGTAGGATTCAGCATTTTATGGCCGCAAGTTGCCGCTTTGCTGGTTTTCATTATTGTTGTATTGACGATTAGTATCATAAAGTTTCAAAAGAAGATTGGATAACCTGTATTAATCTATGGAATATTGGAAGACAACAAAAAACACCCGCATAATTTTTGAACTGCGGGTGAAGTGACTATATTTATTTGTTTATCTATGGCATGGTATGTAAGCCAATCCCGTTTCCTTCACAATCGATGAAATGCCCGACAAATCCGTATTGTCCGATCGATTTTTTCGGTAAGAGTATTTTTCCGCCGTGTTCGGTTACTTTGCGCAAGGTGGCATCGATGTCAGAAACGGAAAAATAAATTAATGTACCTTCTTGAGCAGGACGGAAACATTCGGCTTTTACCAAGGATCCGGCTGCTCCGTAAGTGCCATTTTCCATCGGGAAGAAGGCCATTTTGATTTGGTCTAATTCGGTAATTGTCAATGTATAGCCAAAGACCGCTTCATAGAAGGATTTAGCTCTGTTAAGGTCATTCACTGGGATTTCAAACCAAGCGACAGGGTTGCCATTCATTTTAATCCCTCCTATATTTTTTTATCGAATGAAATAATGATAGAACGCGATAAGTTCTAAAATAATAGCTAAATGCAAAAGCCACCGCAGCCCAAATAATTTGTTAATGATAAGGAGAATGATACCGGCTGCCAATAGCCAAAAAAAGAAATCCGTAGTTTGTCCCAAAATATCTTCAAAAAAGTGCGTAAAAGGATTCATTTTTATCACTCCTCATCACTTTGGCGATAAATTGAATTTTATCTTCACACAGCCTGTAATACCCACAGGGCACAGGGACCCCCCTCTTAGGTCGGGGATCAACAGGCTGTAGCTCGAGGTTAGAAAACCCGGCTTGCACCTAGCTTATTAGCGACGGTGGAAGCCGTTGGTTGCACTTATGTCGCAGAAAGTATTTATACTTTCTGTGCGACTAAATTCGACTATACCCACAGGGCACAGGCACTTCAGATGGAGTACATACCCCTCCGGGGCACAGGCAATTCCACCTGAAGTAAGTCTACATTTATATAAAAAATTACACATACATTGTATTTTTCCTGCTGCCAGAATACCGATCATGTTAAACATTATTGTTATTAAAGGTGTGAAACTCTTAATATTCAAAACTATGTTCTCAAATCTCCCGGTATTGCTGTATAATGAAGTTAAAAACAGCAGGAGGCTGTTAGTATGCTTAGAACAATAAAGCAGTTAGCCGAATTTACTGGTGTTTCTGATACCGTTGTTAGATCTTGGATCAAAAGATATAAATTGCCGATCCTAAAAATTGAGGGGCGAATTTATATTCAAGATGAAGACTATGCAAAATGGCTGGAAGAACATAAGGGTGTTGTGGATCAAATAAAAAGAGGGTAGGACAACGATACAAGATATCGAATAATTAATTTCAGATACTATAGAAATAATGCGGAGGAGGATAACAATGGCTATCGTTGAAGTTACTATTGCGCCTTTGGGAACAGGGTCTCCCAGTGTGAGTCGTTATGTGGCGGAATGCCATAAGGTGTTGACGCAAGAGGAAGGAATAAAATATCAGTTAACGCCAATGTCGACGATCATAGAAGGGGATTTGGACCGTATTTTAGCGGTTGTTCGTAAAATGCATGAAGTACCGTTTCATGCCGGGGCTGTACGGGTGTCAACAAGTATTAAGATTGATGATCGCCGGGATAAGGAAATGACGATGGAGGGTAAGATCCAATCGGTAAAAGAAAAGTTATAACTTCTAAGAACATTATAAATGCGTTCGTAAGTCAACTTATTATTGGCAGGAAATTGGTTTTTTTTGCCGAATTTAGTATACAAAATTTGAAAAGGAAGTGGCTGTATTGTATCAGGATTTCATAAAAGCGATCCAGGAAAAATTCTTAGTTCGAGTTGTCGTTAATTCACCGGAAAAAGGAATGATGTTAAGGAAATGTATTCCTCTTGATTATGACGGTCCACGACAATCGTATCAAGATGGTTTGAATAAATACCATTTTTATGATTTAGAATGCAGCGATGGGAACCCTCATTTATCTGTGGACTCTGTCCGCGTGGTTGGCATCAAACTAATTGATGAACATTTTGATCCGGCTGAATACGTTACCGGAAAGACCGATTGGGTAATTCCGCGGGACTGGGGCATTTAGTCTTAATTTTTAGGTGTTGTATAGCGTCCTTTTGGACGCTTTTTTGTTTTGCATTGATTTTTTGTCCGGGTGCAGGGATTGTTTGATAAGAAGAGAAGTTTATTCTTACTAAAGTTTAATATTTCAATCGAAGGAGTGGGGAAAATGAGATCTTTGCAAGGAACAAAAACTGCGGAAAACTTAATGAAAGCGTTTGCCGGTGAATCTCAAGCAAGGAATCGTTATACATATTACGCTTCCACTGCAAAAAAAGAAAACTATATCCAGATTGCTAACATCTTTACTGAAACTGCAGAAAACGAAAAGGAACATGCAAAACGATTGTATAAATTTTTGGTTGGCTCCATTAATGGTGAAATAGTGGAGATGACCGCTTCGTATCCTGTGGCCATGGGCGATACGAAAAGCAATTTGTTGGCAGCAGCAGAAGGGGAGAAGGAAGAGTGGGGGGAATTATATCCTTCGTTTGCTGATGTAGCGGAACAAGAAGGTTTTACGGACATTGCTTGTGTTTTTCGCAAATTAGGTGAAGTGGAAAAACATCATGAAATACGTTACCGCAAGTTATACGCGAATTTAAGTGCCGATGCAGTTTTTAAAAAACCAGTAGAAGTGGAATGGAAATGCGGCAATTGCGGATATATTCATATAGGCGAAAGTGCGCCGGCGTCTTGTCCGGCATGCGCGCATCCGCAGGGCTATTTCGAAGTTTTTATTGAAACCTACTAAATAGATAACAAAGGGGTTATACCAAAATACAGCTTGGTATAACCCCTTATCAATCGAGACCGTTTACTCTTCTTTTTTTTCTTTCTGGCAACATTCTGACCATTTTGCAAGGTGACGCTGGGCTACTTCCCGACCGCCCAAGCCAAAGGCCAGAGCGGCAGCGACGGCAATCGCTCCTAGCAACAGCCCGAAGGCAAGATTGATGATGTCATTTGCAATTCCCATTTCGCGCAAAGCCATTGCGGCTGATAAAACGAGGATTGCAATTCGAGCAGTAATCGCCAGCAAGGATGCATTAACCGTTTGACTGGCCATGATGGTACGATGCGCCCAGTTTGCCAAATAGAGGCCAATTGCGAAAACAAGTATCCCTAATAAAATTTGCGCGGCAAAAACTGTGAATTTTGCCGATAGATCGGTCAACACGGCAAAACCAAGAACTTCGGTTGTTTGCATGATTGCAAGGAGCATGATCCAGAAGAATACGAGCAAGCCAATAATTTGCGATGGCTGCCGTTCTTTTTTCTCGCTGGAAATCAAGCCTTCTCTTGCTAAAAATGCATCTAAGCCGATACTTGCTAAAACGCTAGACACGAATTGGGTTAAGGTCCGACCGCAAATATATGCGACAAAGAGGAGAACCGCGGCTGCAAATAGATTTGGCATAAAAGCCAGAATTTTTTCAATCATTACGTTGATAGGGGCAAGGAGACCTTGCAAAGTCAGAGCATCTAAAACGGCGGGCAAAAATAGTAGTAAAGTTAAAGCGTATAAAGCATCACTGATTGTTTTTGCCAGTGAAACTTGGTTCATATAGGCTGATACTTTTTCATCAATTCCGGATGAACGAAGCAAATTGAAACTGAAGGAACGGATAAACCTTGCCAACAGCCAAGCTACCAGTAAAATTAACAACCCGGCAGCAAGATTAGGCAGGAAAGCCAACAATTTACCAACCATGCCGTTTACCGGCGCCAGTAGGCCGCCTAAAGCGAGGGCGTCTAATATTGCCGGCAGGAAGAAGAGGAATACCAATCCATATACAATATTTCCAACGATTTGACTTGCCGAACATTCTTCTTTGATGCAGCCCAGGAATTTGTTTAATTGGAGGGTATCAAGGGCCGCGACGACTATTTTGCGGAGTATTTCGGCAGTCAGCCAAGCAATAACAACCAGTATTCCTGCGCCGACCAGGTTGGGCAGAAACGCTAAAATCTTGGTGATCAAAACGTTGACCGGCCCCAGCAGGCCTTGCAAAGCTAAGGCATCCAGGATAGCCGGCAAGAAAAAGAGGAATACCAAACCGAATACAATATCACTTAGATTTTTCGTCAGTGAAATATTGGGAAGCCGTTGGGAAAATTTCTCGTCAATTTGCAAAGAGGTTAATAAGCCTTGTGTTGCCATCCGCAATACTTTGGCAACCAGCCAAGCTATGAGTAACAACACGATGGCTCCAAAAAAACGGGAGCCGTACACAAGGATACTGCCCAACAACAGTTTTATCGGATCAACCAGCATTGTCAAATGGAAAAATTCCAGCAGAGCCATGAGAACAAATAATAGTACCAAATAATATACAAGACTTGCGAAAAATTCAGTGACATGAGGAGGTTTTTCGGCAGGACGTTTGCTGAGTTTACCGATGTATTCATCGACCTTAGCCTTTTCCATCAAAGATTTCGTTAAGCTTTTTAAGGAAGATGCGAGGAAAAAACCAATAACGAGGATAACTATTGTGCCGACCACGGCAGGGAGAAGTTCACCAAATGGTCGAAAAATTTCATTCACGCAAACCACTCTCCTAATTTAATTCATTATCCTAATTATTATTTTAGTTGAATATTCGCACAATTGCAAACATATCTATAATAAATATAGGAAGCAAAATTAAATGAGTCGGAAATGAAAAGAAAAATGATTAAAAATAAGTTTTTTTTTCAGAATAATGCTATAATTGTAAGAAAGTAACCGATGTTTGTGTATATCTTAACCGCTTCATGCTGGAATGACAGGTCTGGAAAGAACTGATAAAACAAAGGAGGGTTAACGATGTTCAAAAATATTTTGGTTCCTATCGATGGTTCAGACTCGGCTTGGAGTGCGCTTCGTTATGCACGGGCACTGGGTGAAAAATTCGAAAGCGTCATTACTATCATTCATGTAATTCCACCGGTTTATGGGGTGCAGCCGCTGAACGATTCTGCTCTTTATGGGACATATAGCATAAAAGATGTTGAAACCATAGGCCAAAAGTTGCTGGATACGGCCAAAGATAAATTAAGCGGATATCCAAATCCGGTAAAAACGGTTCTTGATTTTGGCAGTCCGAGTAATCGTATTTTAACGATTGCCCATAAAGATCAATATGATACAATTGTGATTGGCAGCCGTGGTTTGAGTGGTGTCGGCGAATTCTTCCTTGGAAGTGTCAGCACGAATGTGGTTCAGCATGCTATGATCCCTGTTGTTGTTGTAAAATAGTAGAAAAAAGATAATACCACCTGTGCTTCTATAATTGAAGGTACAGGTGGTATTTTTATTATCCATATAAATCGGGTCTTATAATTTATTCTATGATAATTCGGTGATAACTTTTTGTACCTTTGCGAATGGGAAGGGAGTTGTCATCCAGAAGATCGGCAGTAAATAGAAAATCCGGATCGGTTACTGTCGTATCACCGATGTAGAGCCCGCCTTGTTGGATCAGACGGCGGCCTTCCGATTTCGAAGCGACGATTTTGGAGGAAGCAAGGATATCAAGGAGTTTCGTGCCAATAACCGAAGCATCCACCGTAACAGTCGGCACATTATCCAGTGAACCGGTACCACCGAATAAAGCCTCGGCGGCTTGTTGTGCTTTGGTTGCTTCA
>CAYUNV010000121.1:0-9544 GCA_964446265.1 uncultured Negativicutes bacterium
GCCGACGGATAAGGCAGAACACTTCGGTGGTGCAGCCCAAAACAAGGCGTTACGCATCATTGATCGCTTTTTTTATAGCGTCAAAGGTAAAGCTCATAGCCCAACTGGCTCCACTATTCAACAATTCAGATGGCGAATCATATTCACGGTCAATTTTTACACCGATTAATTTTTTCTTTAATTCTTTACCTTTGGCAATTTCCCAGTTGATCCAGTTATCTTTTCCTATTTCTTTAGAGCGTTTGTCTTTTTTATTTGCATATTTTCCGACAATACATAATACGTAATCAGTTTTAGTAATATAGGTTGTAAGTCCCGCCTTTATCCTGCTAACATCGTCCGACTGTATTTCTTTGGCAGTTTTGTCGTTAAAAGCGAAATCGAATTCTTTGTTGGCATCCCATGCAAGCAAAAGGTTCTTGTAATGCAAGTCGTTTTCATAATCAAAGCTGATAAATATTTTTTTCTTAGCCAATTCATTTCCTTCTTTCATTTTTTTATTCTGGAACAGAGACACGAAGTTGAAAATCGCCTTCAAAATCGACTATCTTTTCAATCGCCTCCTTTTTGGTGCAAAGTTTTTCCCCTGTTTTAACTGAATCTGTATGATACGAAACAGACAAAATCCCTGCATCAACTAAAATTTCTGCTGAGGGAACTCGGTAAAAGCTCCCAAGGCCTGCTTGATACTCCTTGCGTCCCCATTCCTGAACTTCATCGCAAAGAATCAATAGCCAAGCTATCGGATGCAACTCGCTTTTTAATGGTCCCAAATTAAAAGGTTTTTGCTGGAGCCCATACTTGTACCAATTGTGCAACAAAATAGCTGACGCGGAATCAAGAATTGGATAATAGAAATATGCTGGATTCCACTTGCCTTGCAGAACTAAACGGTGAGACCATTTAATAAGCGTGACCGCTCCATAATACCCGTGATCAACAAACCCTTTTTCTGAAATGGCGCCTTTTTGTTTCGCAAGCTCCGTATGAACGTCTTCAAACGATAAAGAGACACATTGGGCTACATGATGTGCTAATAATTTTTCGGAGGTCTCTTGAAAGGGCATTGCGTCCCATTTAGGATATTTCTTACAAAAAACATTTTTCTCACAGTCAAGTGGCTGAATTAATGGCACTTCATGCAATCGCCTAAACCCTGGAATATTGAATAACACCGTGTTATTGTCCTGCGTTCCTTCACAAACATACGAAGTCAGTAGCTGAACGTACTCTTGGGCTTGCTTTAGCGTCAATTCTATTGGATATGCAATATCATGAAAAAGAGTCGCTAACCCCCACCGATAAAAGAATTCCTCGTGAGGATATTTATATCTGTCTTGATATTGAGACCGCTCTAAATAAAGCGAAAAAGTTTTTTGATATCTTGGATTGGTGATGTAGATAGCCAATCCAAGCAAAAAGAACCAGCTGAAGAAATGGATTTTGGTCTTTTTCGATCCCCATCCAATAAGCTTGAAAAAAATACTGATATACTTCCATTGCCGGCTCGGTTTTGGATTCCATGGTTAAGAAGTCATCAACCGATTTTTTTATTGACTGTTTGTGGCTATTACCATAATTTTCGTCCTCATAAAGGCATAATTCGTCAAAGAATTGATCTATCGCAACTTTCCAGTTTACCAAAAAAAGTTTCACCTCATCTCATCTTAAACAATTCATCTTTAATTATTTGGTTCTTTTACGTTGCTCCGATAAGAACAGCACCTGAACTACACAAATGCTGTATAAACTCCTTATTAGAAGCATTTCTTTACAATCTTCCATACTTTTACACAAAATCCTTCCAAATTACATATATTTGCATAATTTTGTGTGAAAGTGCCGCTCTCCCAATGAAAAAGCTCCTAAACCAAAGTCTAGAGGAACATAAATCATCTCTATGAAATTAGCAGTAAACCTCTGAATAACCGTCAATACTGGCTATTTTCGCTCTAGCAACGTTATAAACTCAACGTGATGCGTGTGAAGAAACATACTTCTTGTAATGCTCTCCAAATAACATTTTAAGCCAGGGTAAACCTGCCTAATTATGTTTCTACAAACCATTTCCCCTCGTCGCAAAATAAATACACTTCCTTACCGCAAATCCTGCAAGTGTAACGCAACCCCTGCCCGCCGCCTTTCAACGAAGCCGCTTGCCGTACATCCGTTACACGGTCGATTTCAAATTTTCTTCCATCCGTCCAGCTTAAAACGAGCGGCCTAACTCTTCCATCCTCATCAAATTCAGCAGTAACCGCTACAAATACTTTGCCCACTATTTTCACCTACCTCAAGAAAGATACCGGATGTATGACATGATCCTCTTTAGGATTAATCCCTGTTAATTGCCGGTCTTGCAATAACATGCAACGCTGGATGCTATTATGACCAAACCGTCTTCGAATATGGTCAATAGTCCATTCCAGCTTTTCTCCCATTACCGGATCACGATCAAACAGATCCAACTGGATATGCTGGTCAGCGGTCACCAAATCACTGCCGCGAATGCCGACACTGCGCAGCGGCTTCTCCCAGTGGTAATTCGCCCGAAACAATTCCATCGCTTTTCGTACGAGATCTGAAGACACAAAAGTAGGCGCTGATAACTGTCCCTGCCGCTCAAAACTAAATAGCTCCGTATTACGCAGACTGATTGCTACTGTCCTGCATTTGACGCCATGCTGTCGTAAGCGGGCTGCTACGCTTTCGGCCAATACATAGAATACCAGTTTCACATCGTTTGCATTGACCAAATCCCGATACGCTGTCGTGCTGTTGCCAATGGATTTAACAATACTCTCTTCGCCGGATAGCCGGACAGGTGAAGTATCCCTACCGTTAGCAAAATGCCAAAGCATCTCGCCCCATACGCCCAAAAGCAAGCGTAGTGTTTTTGGATCAGCATTAGCAAGGTCGCCAATCGTATAAATCATACGACTGTTCAGTTTACGTTGTGTCGCTCGCCCAACATATAACAATTCTTCTACCGGTAAAGTCCAAACTTTCTCCCGGAAGTTGTCTGCCGTAATAACGGTAGTAGCGTCCGGTTTTTTCATGTCGCTGCCTAGCTTAGCAAAGATTTTATTGAAAGAAACGCCAGCAGAAGCGGTAATGCCAAGTTCTTCTCGAAAGCGCTGACGGATAGTGTCAGCAATGGCAGGTCCATCGCCAAAAAGTTTAATCGATCCAGTGATATCGCACCACGCCTCATCAATCCCAAACGGCTCGATTCGATCAGTGTAATCAGCGTAAATGGCTCTTGCTAAACGAGAAAAGCGCAAATACTTTCGATAATCCGGCGGCAAACAAATCAACTTTGGGCATTTCTGCTTGGCTTGCCAGATGGCTTCGCCGGTTTTCACATCAAATTGCTTGGCTAACTGATTTTTAGCTAAAATAATGCCATGCCGTGCTTCTACATCGCCAGTTACAGCCACGGGCAATCCCTGTAATTCGGGATGATATAGGCACTCAACGCTTGCATAATAACTATTTAAATCCACATGAAGAATTGTGCGCATAATCAATCACCTTCTTAGAACATTTGTTCGTATTATGATTATACTTTTTTGTACTCCGAATGGCAATGGTTAGAATAGGTAAAAAGAAAAGAGGCACCGATTGATGCCCCTTCCTAAAATAATATCATATTGCCCAATTAAAGCATTATTGCTAGCTTTTTATTTACTATTAGATATTAATTGAACCGTTTTTAATACAATCACGTAGGCCTTCCTCCCATAAATATTCTAACAACCCTTCAAATTCAGATAAGCTTAGCCGTCCGCCCTTAAATCTTGGTTCACAATCTTTTCCAAGCAGCATCAGAACTATCCCTGAACGTCCTGCATAATCCATTGCACGTAATCCGTAATCATCTGCCAACTCAGGGTCTGCTCCAAAATCAAGAAGAAGCTCGACTATCTCAGACCAATCACTTTTGACTGCTTCAATCAGAGGACTTATGCCATTTAGACGGAAGTTAACGTTAATGCCGTTATTCAAAAGTCGAAAAATATCATCATAGCTTCTTGCAGTAATTGCCCACATGAGATGGCTTTCTAAAGCCATGGTTTCTTCGCTATTCAGACTATTTTTCTTTCCAACAAAATTTTTACACATTTCCCAGATCATCCTTATATAATGTATTTAGGTTAATAAAGGCAACCTATAATCCTTCTACTATCTGATATTTTAATTTGCTGCGAACCTATAGCACAGATTTAATACAATCTCGGTTTCCCCCCTTTTTTTATTTACACAATTAAGTGTTAGTTCAACTACTATACAAAACATCTATTAAAACGGTAACATTCAATATGAATGTCTACATTATTTCTCACTTCCTTTCCTTTGACAGTAAATTTTATTACTTAATACGCTTATAGTCTGGAATAATACATATGTCTATTGATCAGCGTACAAGATAATCTTTCATATTGCCTGTTAGTTTTGATAACCAACCAACAATCATTCACAAAGGGCAATTGTCCTACTACACGGACCGTGCTTTAATGGTTTTAAAAAATCGCGTCCTCAGGAAGAACGCGGAGCTTCAATTGTGATCGGCTACGGCAAGAAGGTAGACCTTTATATATTCTAATTATTTTTCGAGCAACCTGCCGTAGTAAATTTCAAAAAGAACTCTCTTACCTGCGTCATCCATATTACCTTCCTTCATTATTAATACCGCATCTACGAGCTGTTCCAACCTAGGATAGAAATGATGAATCGTGTTTACCATCTCGTAAATAAAACTCTCAACAACAACGGATTCGCGTTGTCTTGTAATATCGGCAATTTCTTTTAATCTTTCATACGTTTCTTCAGCTAACGCGACCGTCTTACGAACTGTCTTGTCGTTATTCGTGTCTTGTGATGCTAATCGAACCCCGTTTGTTACAAAGAAGGTATAAGATCGTATGGACTTTGTTATAATTATATTCTCTATCAACTGACTATCAGTTACCTGAAAAATTGCGGCTAAAGATTTTGCAATAAGAACCGTCTTTTGATTTAACGACCAAGTCTTCTCTATTTTACTCAAATAATTCACTCTCCCTATTTCGGTTGTTAAGAACATAATAACATGCACGGTCCGTGTAGTCAATACTTCTTTGACAATTATTTTTATACTCTTTGAACCATGAAAAGCGCTACGGCGTTTAGCCTAATGGTCGGATGGTGGCTTTTCTTTCTTTACCATTTGCCCCCCGACTTGAATATATTTCCCAAAGCTTTCACCGCTGCATCCTGCATATAGGGCAACAGATGACCACAGGTGTCGAGCGTCAAAAGAAAAAGCAGATCATGGTCATTGCCACGTCTGCTGCTATAAGATCTCAATGGGCACTACCCAAAAAACGTTTCGTATGGAAATAAAAGGATTAGAGCCGTAAAATGACGGTTACTTGTCCTTTCTTTTTGTACTTTTATTTTCCTTATCATCATGCCTCTCCCGAGATTTTCTTGTATTGGTTCGGATTCTGCAAGATTCACAACAATATATTTGATTATCCCGTGACGGGGTAAAAAAACCTTGCCAACAATCTGCTGCAGCACAAACTCGCAGACCTTTACTGCCTTCCGTTCTCGCAAATAAAAACAATTCAAGCCAGCACAAACTTAATAAATCTGGTACATTCACGGACATCTTAACTCTATTCATCTTCTCATCGCCAAACTTTTCCTGTGGCGAAAGTTTTAAATGAACTCGATACATGTAATTTTCTATTTCTGCAAATATATGTTCCAAATAGTCCTCTGCATCCTTCGGATTGCATTCTATTTCTGCATTTTCTTTCCCCGCAAATTTATCCGCATATGCCTGAGCCATGCGTCGCTGCCAGCTCTCAAATTTACTACCGTAGGACGCCATAAACTGCGGTGGCAATTTATCTTCTGTTGACAAGTGAACATCTTCATCAATACCGGCGTTTGCGAACAAGAACTTACCAATCTCGAGCAAAGCCTCTAACGGATTATCCTGGCTAATTGTGGAATAAAATGGTTCTTTTTTTCTATTTCTTGCTTGCCTAAAAGAGGTATCAAAAATCAAGCACGCTTCTGCATAAAGCAAAAATGCGTCAATAGCAAAAGCCCGCAAAGTAGTATCAAACATTAAAAAATAATCAGGATTGTCTACTTCAAATTGATACTCCACCGGCCAGTCGTCAATCAACATTCGCAAAGAGCCATACCCATTGCGAACTCTTTGATTGCAAGTTGTTATCTGGCTATGATAAGGAAATTGCGCTGTGTAAACTGGTAATCCATTTTTTCTTACCCAATCAAGAAGCAATTGTCCCTGAAACTCGAACGACGTAATATCTTGTTTGCTACCGAAATATAACAAAAAACCCAACTTTGCCAATTGATGAATATGCTTTCTTCCCGGTTTGAGATTTTGCGTTGCAAAGTCTTTTTCTTTTTTGACTAAAAATGCTAATCTACCGGCGTGGCCTTTGCAGTCAGGAAATTTTTCAAACCTCGCTTGTAAATGTTCGATCGGCCCAAACGAAAAATCCACTGAATCCAGAAAATCCTCATTATGCCATTGCAAATCATTAATCCAATCATAGCCTTCCGGGCTTGTATTCTCTCCCACAAATCTCACCCTTTTATTTGTAATAGTTTTGTAACTGTTTTAAGTTTACCATTTGTCATAAGATATATCTAGGGGGAAATGGACCAACGATTAACCCCAAAATAAAATTGCGCGAAACGCAAGATTGGAGAATATAACATGATTATGACTAACTTCTTTCAAAAACTTTCCCAAGAGGTACCCGATGAAGTGCAGAAAGATTGTTCTACTGCACCAGAAAAATCCACCACCGATCCTACCTCATGCTCTCAAAGTATCACAAACGTGGTAACGCAGTTAAACTCGGAAAACTTGGAAACATTTTTAGGAATTTTCCCTGATCAAACTAATGGAAGCTCGGTAGATATAAAACCATGTCCAGCAAACTCCCTTACTTGTGTATTCGCAGAAATCGAGCTCACTGATAAAGGAAAAAAAAGCATGCGGCAAGATGCCGAATTCGCAGAAAAATCACTTCAGTTTCTTCAGCAACTTCTATGCCCTTCAGTTTTGGCTTATTCCGATGAAAAATATCAAGCTTACTGGTTTCTTGAAGAACCTTGGATTTTTAGCGATGAAGAAGATCAGGAAGCTGCAAAAGCCTACATCGAAAGATTTCAAAGCGCAATAGCAAAATGCTTGGAAATTGCATCCGTCGATGACTTCTTTATCTGTACCCCGACAATAATCCCTTGCATTTCCGAAAGTCTAAATTGCCAAAATCCTGCTTCCCTATCCCAATTAACCATAAAATATCCTAGTACTGACGACTTCAAAGCAACCAACATTCATCGTTTCTCGCGAAAAAGAATCAATACCTATATAAATTATTTGCTTGCTGACCAACCCGGAAAAACCGCATTGCCCTCTTTCGAATGTGATGTGGCAAGGTTTTTGCTTAACGAAGATAACCTGTTAAGAGTTTACCAAGCCGCTTTAACTTTTCCTGCAGTGCTGCCTAACGGCTGTTTTATCACTGCAGAAAACAAAATAACCTTTCAAACGGTTAAGCATGAAGTTATAGTAACAATAGAAATGCCGCTGTTTGGTATAAGCCGTCAATTTTGTAATCCTCACGGGAAATTGCTTGATGTTGTTACTTTTTTATCTGTTGATGGTCACTGGAAAGAAGTTATCTGTAATCCCAGCATGCTAGCGACTCCAGCCGGAATAAAGAAATTAGTTGATTACGGCCTACACATCAAAAAAGAGATACTCCCAGATGTTGTTAATTTCATAAACAAGTTTAAGCTGGCAAACATTGGCACATTGCCTATCATAAAGACGACGACAAAGATGGGTTGGCAAGCTGACAATTCGTTTTTTCCGGGCAATAGCGAGCTTATGTTTATGGAAGAAGGAAGTAATTGTGAAACAAATAACCAATTCTTGCCCCAAGGAGATTTAGCAACCTGGGTTGATATTATGAAAAAAGCGAAGGAGAACACGGGTGTCCGCTTAGCCATGGCTGCATCATTCGGCGCTCCCCTTCTACACCTATTCAAGGTCCGTACGTATTTCATCCATCTCTACGGCCCCAGTACCGGCGGCAAATCTGCAGCGCAGTCTGCAAGCAGTTCGATTTGGATGACCCCCGAAGAAGCTCTCAAGACGTTCAACGCTACCGGCAACTCCTTAGACTTCCATTTAGATAAAATGAATCACTTGCCGATTTTTCTGAGTGAGTTGCAAATTATAAAAGATAATCAAAAATTTATTGAACAGCTAATTTACAAAATATGTGAAGGACAGGGAAAGTTGCGGGGAAAGTCGAACGGGGGCCTGCAAGATAAAACTTCTTGGAATTCTATCACAATTACATCAGGTGAACATCCGTTAACCTCCATGCTAAGCAATCAAGGAATTTTTACACGCGTGATGGAATTTTATTTTTCCCCGGTGATATCCGATAAAAATCTTGCGCAGGAACTACACCGAATCAGCAATCAGCATTATGGCCTCGCAGGCCAGATGTTCATCCGTATGATCAAAAGCATGAAAATGGAAATACTAAAATCTTGTTTTAGTACTTTTCAGCACCATATTTCAGCCATGATTCCCGCGGAAAGTAGAAAAGTTCATTCATATAGTAATTATTTAACTGTACTCGCGGTCGCTGATTATTATTCTTCCCAAGAGGTCTTCGGAGATCAAGAAGATCTGGCCTTCTTGTCAACGCTGCACTTTATAAAGTTACTTATCGACAAGTTGGTCTGCTCCGAACCGGAAGACGAACTGCATCGGGCCAAAGCGTTCATCGAAGATTGGCTTTTTCAACGACAATCCCATTTTGGCATTATCAACAGAACCATTCCGAACACCCCTCCAACCAGCGAATGTTATGGTTATAAATTCCCCGACCAACGCATCGCAGTTATTCCAACAATTCTTCAAAATGTGCTACGCTCAGCAGGGCTGGATTGGGATAGTTTGAAACACGGATTCGCCGAAAATGACTGGATATACGCAGGCAACGATCGTGGATCGAAAACTTATACTAAAAAATATAGCAGCATATCGGAGTTGGGCAATGTTCGGTTTATTGAATTGATAGGATTTGGCAGTAATGCCAATAATCCTACAGTCAACCATAGTAATCAATCTGCCGCCTACCTAATATAAAATGATAAGCTGAGTAAGATAAACCGGATAAAATCGGGTGATTTCACTTAAACCTTTTTCTGCAAGAATATACTTGCTTTCATTATTAAAATCACCCGGTTTTCACGGTTTTCACGGTTTTCACGGTTTTCACGGTTGATTTATGATAATCTCCGCATATCGCATCTGGTAGCATTTCATTTTTAGCTGTTACAAAGCATCGCAGTACGTTTGGGCATCAAAATGGGCATCAAAAACAAAAAGACCTTGAAGCAAAATGCCTCAAAGCCTTGATTTTTCTGGTGGAGATAAGCGGGATCGAACCGCTGACCTCTTGAATGCCATTCAAGCGCT
>CAYUNV010000122.1:0-487 GCA_964446265.1 uncultured Negativicutes bacterium
ACCGGACTGCTTTGTATCTTGCACTCGGGGCTGTGATTGGAACCATACTAAGTTCAAATTTTGTCCAGATGGTCCCAGGAAAGTTACTGCAGGAAGCTTTTGGCATATTCATCATTTTCACCGGTTTTAAAATGATTTTTGCCAAGTCAAAAAAGAGGTTGTGATCCAAATTTCGAAACCTACTGGGGATCCGATTTGTCGGATCCCCAGTTATTGTTTAAGCACAGAATGTAGGATATAATAAGTAATGGTTAGATTACCGCCTAATTGTCGGAACTGATCAACGCTTCATAAAAATACGATTTAACGTTAAATAAAAGAGGAGTGCTCGTAATAAATGACCGGATGCGCCCAACAAAATGAACAAACAAAAAATTATTATATTATCTCATACGGCTGCCAAATGAACCAATATGATTCAGAATGTCTAGCTGGCCAGCTTGGCGCTATGGGATATTTGTGCACAGACGACCCAGAAAAAGCGGAT
>CAYUNV010000122.1:497-9501 GCA_964446265.1 uncultured Negativicutes bacterium
CAATACTTGCTGCGTACGGGAAAGTGCCGAGAAAAAAATCTATGGTAAGATTGGGGAATTTAAGCGCTTAAAAACCAGCAACCCCAGTCTGATCATTGGAATCGCCGGCTGCATGGCCCAAAAAGATCAAGCATCAATTTTTAAAAAGGCCCCCCATGTTGATATTATTCTTGGTACACATAATATTGATCAACTATTGGACCTAGTGCACGAAAAACAAACCCATAAGAATAAACTTATCGCTGTTGGCCATCATCAACGGGTTGCTTCAGCGATTCCTGCCGCCAGAGGCGGGCAAATATCGGCTTGGGTGCCAATCATGTACGGATGCAATAATTTTTGCACGTATTGTATTGTTCCCTATGTACGCGGGCGCGAACAAAGCCGGCCGGTACAGGATATTGTAAAAGAAATACAAGAATTGGCACAACAAGGTTTTAAAGAAGTCACTTTGTTAGGCCAAAATGTGAATTCCTATGGGAAAGATGCTGGATCTTCGGCAGATTTTTCGGAACTTCTTACCATTATTGATAAAGAGGGCGGCATAGAGCGTATCCGCTATATGACATCCCATCCGCGTGACATGAATGACAAAGTTATTGCTGCAATTGAATCCAGCCGTCATATTTGCGAACAGTTTCATTTGCCGGTCCAATCCGGCAGTAATGCCATTTTAAAAGCAATGAACCGCGGCTATACGACGGAAGATTACAGCCGTTTAACCGCAAAAATCCGATCTGCTTTCCCTCATGCCTCTCTGACGACTGACCTTATCGTCGGTTTCCCTGGCGAAACCGACGAGTTATTTGAAGAAACGCTACAATTTATTAAGGCGATCCGGTTTGATGCAGCCTATACTTTCCTATATTCTCCCCGCTCCGGAACTCCAGCAGCGACGATGACGGCACAAGTGCCGGAAGCAATAAAAAAAGAACGGCTGCATCGTCTGATGGAAGTTCAGAACGAGATCAGTCTCGAAATTAATAAACAACTGGAAGGAAGCTGCTTGGAAGTTTTAGTGGAAGGGCCTAGTAAAAATGACCCAGATACAATGACCGGAAGAACCAGAACCAATAAAATTGTTTTATGGAAAGCCACGGAACAAGACTTGCCCGGGAATTTAGCAATGATTAAAATTACCCATGCGCAAACATGGGTGCTAAAAGGCCAGAGGTGTTAATCTATGTCAGTTAGTTATACCCCCATGATGGATCAATATCGGAACATAAAACAACAGCATCCAAACGAAATCCTTTTTTTTCGCCTGGGTGATTTTTATGAAATGTTTTTTGACGATGCGGAACTGGCAGCGAAGGAATTGGAAATCACCCTCACGTCCCGCGAAGGCGGCCAGAATATTCGTGTTCCCATGTGTGGAATTCCGTATCATGCGGCAGAAAACTATCTTGCCCGTCTTATTGCCAAAGGTTATAAAGTAGCAATCTGCGAACAGGTGGAAGATCCCAAACAAGCCAAAGGAATTGTCCGCAGAGAAGTTACAAAAATCATCACTCCAGGAACCGTCATTTCTGAATTGCTCTTGCCATCTTCCGGAAACAATTATCTTGCTTTACTTTTGGAAGAGGAGAATACTCTGTACTTGGTGGCTGCGGATATTTCTACAGGCGAGTGTATGTGGGCATCTTTTGCTGGCTCTGCCCGTTTAGGGACACTTTGCGACCATCTATACCGATTAATGCCTTCTGAATTAATAGTAACCGGTAAAATCGATCAACTACCGGTTTTACATTCATTTCTAGCCAACCGGATTCCACAATGCACCCAGACCACCTTGATGATCGATGATTTTATTGCAATTCGTTCGCTGCCCGCCCAGCATTTCAGTGCGGAAGATCTACCCGCCGACACAGGCCCTTTAACAGCAATTTCTTGTCTGTTGCATTATCTGCATCAAACAATGAAATGCGATCTTTCACACATCAATCGATTGACGCAATATAATGACACGGAACATTTAATTATCGATACTGCTACATTGCGTAATTTGGAGATAACCCATAATGTTCGTGACGGAGGGAAAAAAGGAACACTTCTGTCTGTTCTTGATTTTACAAAAACAGCAATGGGTGGACGATTACTGAAAAATTGGCTGGAATACCCCTTGTTAAAAATATCCACGATTATAAATCGGCAGGATGCCGTTGCTGAATTGGTTGAGAAGCCTTCTATGCGCCAGTCTCTACAGGAGAAATTGGCAGTAATTTACGATTTTGAACGAATTATGACCCGCATTGAGGTTGGGACATCCAATGCCCGCGACCTAATATCACTGCAAACTTCATTGGCCGCTTTGCCGGCAATCAAACAAATTTTACAAACTGCTGACTCTGTTCTTCTTTCTAGTAACGGCCTTACTCTTCATACCCATAATGACACTGTCAACCTCATCGAAGCAGCGATTGCCGAGAATCCACCTTTATCTATTCGTGACGGCGGCATGATCAAAGCGGGTTATGACTTGGAGCTTGACGAGTTGCGCAATATCGCCCGCGATAGCAAGCAGTGGGTACAGGATATGGAGACCCGCGAACGGGAAGCAACTGGAATTAAATCGTTAAAAATTGGTTACAATAAGGTGTTTGGCTATTATATAGAAATAACCAACAGCAACATTGCGTCTGCGCCGATGAATTATGTGCGCAAACAAACCTTAGCGAACGCAGAACGGTTTATCACTCCGGAATTAAAAGAATTTGAAACGAAAATTTTAGGCGCGCAAGAGAAAATTGTTAACATCGAGTATTATCTCTTTACCACAATCCGCGATTATATAAAAAAGAATATTTCGGAAATTCAGCATACTGCACGACAAATCGCACAAATTGATTGTTTAGTCAGCTTTGCCGAAACCGCTGTTCGCTATAATTACAATCGACCAACAATCCATAGCAACAATGGGGACCTTTTGATTCGTGACGGGCGTCATCCGGTGGTTGAACGGTTATTAGTCCGTGAAATGTTTGTACCAAACGATACCTTGCTTGATCATCGTGAAAATGAAATCATGGTAATAACTGGTCCAAACATGGCTGGAAAATCCACTTATATGCGGCAAGTAGCATTATTGACACTGTTAGCCCAAACCGGCAGTTTCATCCCGGCAAGAGAAGCAAAAATTTGTCCGGTGGACCGCATCTTTACCCGGGTTGGCGCCAGTGATGATTTGGCAACCGGCCAGAGTACATTTATGGTCGAAATGACGGAAGTTGCGCATATTTTAAAACATGCCACAGCCAATAGTTTAGTCATCTTAGATGAAATCGGGCGAGGGACAAGCACCTTTGACGGAATGAGCATTGCACGATCTGTGATAGAATATATAAAAGAAAAAATCAAAGCTAAAACTTTGTTTGCTACCCATTATCACGAATTGACAGAATTAGCGGATAGAGAGAAGGGGATTGTTAATTATTCTGTCGCGGTGAAAGAACGTGGAAATGAAATTATCTTTTTACGACGCATTGTCCCCGGCGGCGCCGATAAAAGTTATGGCATCCACGTAGCCCAGTTGGCCGGCTTACCCAAAAAAATTATTGAACGCTCACAAGATTTTCTCAATAAATTGGAAAATGGATCGACTACTCCAAAAGTTACCTCTGTAAATAATGCCAATCCCAAGCATGCTGTTGATCCGTTGTCGCTATTTAGCAATTCACTTGCCGATGAATTGAGCAAATTAGATGTGATGACGATTACACCTTTGGAAGCCATCAATTTACTATTTAAACTCCATAATCAGGCGAAGCAGGAGATGGGGCAATTATGATCCATTCGGCTCGTATTCATATTTTGGACGAAAAAACGGCGAATAAAATTGCCGCCGGTGAAGTTGTTGAAAGACCGGCATCGATTGTTAAGGAATTAGTGGAAAACTCACTTGATGCTGCCAGCCAAAGCATTGAAATTGAAATTGCCGCCGGTGGCATCGACTATATTCGCGTAACTGACGACGGATTTGGCATGAGTCGTCAGGATGCCGAACTTGCTGTTCTTCGCCATGCAACGAGTAAAATAAGTTCCGCTGATGATTTATACAATATCAATTCTTTAGGTTTTCGCGGAGAAGCTTTGCCCAGCATAGCCGCCGTCGCCGAAGTAACCATGAAAACCAGGCCATCTGGCGATGATTTTGCGACTTGCCTGGAAATTACCGGTGGCTCTGTCCTTGATGTGTTTGAAACGGGAGCAGGCTTAGGAACCACCATAACTGTAGCCAATTTGTTTTTTAATACGCCTGCCCGTAGAAAATTTTTAAAGACACCCCAAGGAGAGGGCAGCCACATTCACGACATTGTTGTTAAATTGGCTTTATCGCGCCCAGACGTAGCTTTTAAATTGATCCATAACCAAAAACTTGTTTTAACAACACCGGGCAATTCACGATTAATTGATGCCCTTGCCGCATTATATGGACAAAAAATTACACCTGATCTTCTTGCTTTAGAATATGAAATGGACGGTATAACCGTTTCCGGCTACATTGGTAAACCAACACTTTTGAAAAGCAATCGCTCCTGGCAGACATTTATTGTAAACGGTCGGATTGTCAACAGCCGGATGATATCGAAAGCAATTGATAATGCGTACCATTCTTTGTTGCCAAAAAGCGGCCATCCATTGGCAATTGTTTCTATATCAATTCCCGCCGATATCGTAGATGTAAACGTTCATCCACAAAAAAGTGAAGTAAAATTCAGCGATGAACAAAAAATATTCCGGGCAGTATATAAAGCAATATTATCTGTGTTGGAAGAACCGCAATCGTTTCACCAAATCGCCACCCCGCCTAAAATTACTTGGGCCCCTAAACCCCAACAACCGGCGTTATGGCATGAACAACCGGCTTCTTTTGAACCAAGGATGGAGCCCAAAACGATTCAATCATCAGAACCACCAGCTCCATCCGTATCCTTTCTGTCAGCAATGGAAACGATACAAAACAGCAGTGAAATTCCTGCTGTTTCATTACTTTCGAAGCCTGCTGCTAATGCAACTAACGAAATTAGTGAAACCAGCGAAACCGTAACACCCTTCCGACTCTATCCACTTGGTCAAATTGCTGCCTGTTATATTGTAGCGCAAGGACCCGACGGATTATATCTAATTGATCAACATGCCGCGCATGAACGCATACTTTATGACCGCTTCAGCCGTCATAGCGATAGTATTCCTTCGCAGCAGCTTTTAATCCCATTATATCTTGAGTTTGACCAACAGGAGATTGATTTAGTTCTCCAATATCAAGAAGCCTTTCATGAACTTGGTTTTCTGTTGGATTCAGTGGGCCCGCTTACTCTTCGGTTATTGGAAATTCCGATCGATCTGCCAACAGCTGAGGCTGAAGCAGTTGTCCGGGATACACTTTCTTTCATTCAAAATACGACCCAGCCAACCCCTCAGGGCCTTCGGCATGCTTGCCTGCAGACTTCAGCCTGCCGTGCTGCCATAAAGGCCGGTGACAGCTTAAATATGCGGCAAATTCAAGCATTGATGGATGAATTATGCGCAGCTAATCTTCCGTATACATGCCCACATGGACGTCCTTCTGTTATTCGCTTTACAGAAGCGGATCTCGCGAAACTATTTAAACGCACATGATATAGGTGAAATATGAATTGTATTGTCACAACAATCCGCAAACAATCTATAAAAGCCGAAATATTGGCCGCCGAAATAGCAAACAGACTACAAGTTCCTTATATTCCCCGCGAAGGACTGGGAATCGAGGCAATGCGTTGCCGTTTTGATGTTGATACAATTATTATTGCCACACAAAACTACCCGATTGTATCTACCACTAACGGTGATTATTTCTTTCATCTTAGTATGGCAGAATTACGGATCAATAAATTACTGCATGGCGAAGGTGACCATATGGTCGCAGCGATGGACTTACAACCAGGGCAATCAGTTTTGGATTGTACGTTGGGCATGGGAACCGATGCCATTGTTGCGAGTTATATTGCCGGTAAACAAGGTCGTGTTGTAGGAATCGAAGCTTCGGCGATAATCGCGCTGGTTACTTCATTGGGATTAAAGCATTTTACTACGCCGGACATTCCTCCGGAAATTCTAACAGCTTTGCGAGCAATTGCAGTACAAAACGACGATGCTTTTCCTTTCTTGAAAAGCATGCCTGACAAGAGCTTTGATATCGTCTATTTTGACCCCATGTTTCGTCAACCGGTCGCAAACAGTATGAACCTGAAACCACTACGGGAAATTGCCAATCAAGAGCCGTTAAATAAAGAGCTTCTAGTTGAGGCCTGCCGCGTTGCATCACGCCGGGTTGTCATTAAAGAAACTAAGGACAGCCCGGAATTTACCCGTTTGGGCATCAAACATTTTGCCGGGGGAAAATACAGCAGGGTCCAATACGGCATTATTTACACCGGAGGATAACCATGGAAAAACTAATTGTGATACTCGGACCAACGGCAGTAGGCAAAACTCGTCTCAGCATCGATTTGGCGCACCGGTTAGATACAGAAATCATTTCTGGTGATTCCATGCAAATCTATACGGGGATGAATATCGGTACAGCTAAGGCGACATTCGAAGAACAAGAGGGGATACCGCATCATCTGATCGATATTATTCCGCCGGATGGTGAATTCAGTGTTGTCGATTTTCAAAATCTTGCAGCCTCACATATTACGAGGCTGAACGAGCAAGGGAAAATTCCCATTTTATCGGGTGGAACCGGCCTATATGTAAAATCTTTGTTGGAAGGCTATCGTTTTCATCCAACTCCCGCAAACAGTGAAGAACGAAAAAGATTGGAAGCAGAAGCAAACTTATTTGGAAATCAATATATCCATGACAAGCTCGCAAAAGTGGCGCCGCAAATAGCGGAACGATTGCATCCCAATGATCGCAACCGCATTATCCGCGCGTTAGAGACGCAATCAAAAGAAGGCGCTGACATCGCAACCGGAAAAATAGCCGAAGATGAAAATTTAATTTATGACGCTATTGTGATCGGTCTGATGATGGAACGCCATGTGCTTTACGAACGGATCAACCAACGAGTCGATGGGATGATGCAGCAAGGATTATTACAAGAGGTCTCTGGCTTGCTTTCAGCAGGAGTCCCGCCAGAAGCGCAAGCAATGCAGGCCATCGGTTATAAAGAAATTGTTGCTTATTTACAGGGAACTACCAGCCTTGAAGCTGCAGTCGCAAAAATAAAACAATCCACCCGGCACTTTGCCAAACGGCAAATTACCTGGTACAAGAAAATGCCTTATATCCACTGGCTTCATATGGAACAATTTCCTGATTATCCACAATTGTTGGAAGCCGCTTACAACTTAATAGCAGGAAAGTTTCACTTCAGGTAGAATCTAACTAATAACAAACGGTGAGGGAGGACTTCTTCATGACCACTAACAAAACAATCAATCTGCAAGACAGTTTTTTAAATCAAGTTCGTAAAGAGAATGTGCCGGTCATTATTTATCTTGTCAATGGCTTTCAACTTCGTGGATCGGTACGCGGCTTTGACAATTTCACAGTTATCATCGAAAATGACAATAAGCAGCAGCTAGTCTATAAACATGCAATTTCTACCATTACGCCTTTTCACGCTGGTGCTATACACAAAGAAAGACGTGAAGAAGTAAAACCAGCAGAATAGAAATTTACACCTTTGATGAACTAAAAATGAACAGGCTGTTTAAAAAGGTCAGAATTCTAGAAACGGCAATGCTTATGGTGTGCTGTAGTTTCTTTGCGGGTGTACCGCAGATTTCGATCTTTTTAAGCAGCCTGTTTCATCGAGCATTATGTAATTTCATACGTACGTATGTTATATATACAAAACACAAGGAGGACCAGGGAATATGTCTGATAAAGCCTTGGTGGTATTTAGCGGCGGACAAGACAGTACTACTTGCCTGTTTTGGGCAATGAAAAAGTTTGAACACGTAGAAGCAATTACCTTTCATTACAATCAGCGACATAAAGCAGAAATTGAATGTGCCAAATCAATTGCACGCGAATGGAATATCCCCCACCAGATACTGGATATGGATCTGTTAAACCAATTGGCGCCCAATGCATTAACACGAAGCGATATGGAAATTAAAGCGGGGGAAGGGGGAGCGCCGCCCTCAACATTTGTCGACGGTCGAAATTTATTGTTCCTGTCTTTCGCAGCTATCGCCGCAAAACAAACAGATATTCGGCATCTTGTTACCGGTGTGTGCGAAACGGATTTCAGCGGTTATCCTGATTGCCGCGATATTTTTATCAAATCGTTAAATGTTACATTAAATTTGGCTATGGATTATCCGTTTGTTATCCATACGCCATTGATGTGGATTGATAAAGCAGACACATGGGAACTTGCGGACCAATTGGGTCAACTCGACTACATTCGCCAGCACACTCTTACTTGTTACAATGGCATCCCTGGCGATGGATGCGGACAATGCCCGGCCTGCAATTTACGAAATGCCGGCATGAAGAAATACCTGGAAAGACGGGGACATCAATAAATGGGCGAATACGACATACGCTATCCGGTTATTGAAATTTTCACCAGCTTGCAAGGTGAGGGACTTCATATGGGCAAAGGAACCACTTTCATCCGTTTAGCCGGATGCAATTTGCGTTGTAGTTGGTGTGATACACAAACAGCATTTGATATGGATCATGCAGTGAAAATGAGTGCAACAGAAATCATATCCCATTCCATTCCGCATCATCACGTGGTGATTACCGGCGGCGAACCTACTATGTATAATTTAGGTCCTCTGATTAGCGAATTACATAAAATCGATAAATATGTTGCGATCGAAACAAACGGAACCAATCCAATCCCTGCCGGGTGGAACGTTGATTGGATTACCGCTTCCCCAAAGCCTCAAAGCAATTACGCCTTGCGTTGCAAAGCGAATGAATTAAAGTATGTGGTTGATGAGCATTTTTCCATTGACTGTATTGCTGTTGATGCAGTACCCGAAGGACTAACTTTTTT
>CAYUNV010000123.1:0-9356 GCA_964446265.1 uncultured Negativicutes bacterium
CTTTTATTTCATATGCGGGATATATTGAATCGCAACGACATATTGAAACAAGCGGCGGCTTCCATTAAGGGCCTCGAAGCAGGCACCGTGACCATCGGCACATTCACCAGCGTATCTGTACAATGGCTGCCCGATATCATAAAAAGGTTTCAGACAGACTTTCCTTCTATTGAAATACAACTGATGGAAGGACGATACAACGATATCCGCAATTGGTTAACCGATGGCGACGTTGATCTGGGCTTTTTATCTTCCCAGACCGCAACAAATTTTGATTTTATCCCACTGAAAAATGATAAAATCGTCTGTCTGCTGCCGGGAGATCATCCTTTATGCAACCAGGACAAAGTATTTTTAGAACAAATAAAGAATGAACCTCTGATCACTTCTAGTTTAGGAAAAACGGACGACTTTAAAGGTTTTTTCAAAAAATTGGATCCTCAAAATATCAAGTACGAAACAACAGGTCCCGCAACAGTAATTGCAATGGTTCAACATGGTTTCGGCATTAGTTTTTTACCGGAACTGGCCTTATACCAACCTTTGTTTAGAGTGCAAGTCGCCGAACTGGATGAATTCTACTGTCGCGTGTTAGGGATCGCCGTTCCTTCTTTAAACAGTATATCGCCAGCCACGGAGAAATTCATTTTTTATATTAAAAACTGGCTAAAAGAGTATGACATGTTGGATTATTGAAGAGAAGAAGGACCGTCTATCACTGTTTGATTCATTGCCTGCAGCCTGACGAACTTTCCATTTCTCCAGTCCAACGTTTATAAAGTTGATTTTCGATCCCAATCGCATCTGCCATCTTGCCAACCATAATTTTGATAATATCGCCCAGAGTGGTCGGCAGATGATAGTAACCGGGACAAGCTGGCAAAATTGTTACCCCGGCGTCCGACAACGACAACATATTGCGTAAATGAATCGAACTAAGGGGAGTTTCGCGCGGCACCAAAATCAATTTTCGCCGCTCCTTGATCATTACATCTGCAGCCCGGATCAAAAGATTATCGGAAAACCCATGAGCAATAGCAGCCAACGTTCGCATCGAGCAGGGGGCGATAATCATCGCGTCTGTTTTGAACGAACCGCTCGCAATGGTCGCCCCTACATTGTCGACCTCATGTAAGCAATCAACAATATTCCTGATATCATTTGAGCCAACACCGCACTCATGTTCTAAAATCCTCCAGCCGTTTGCGGAAACAACGCAATCCACTGTATGGTCAGTTTCCTGTAAAAATTTCAGCAGTTCCCATCCATAAACAGCGCCGCTTGCGCCAGAAATTCCCACAATAATGCGCAAATCAAGCCCTCCCCCACTTTTGTTTCTTATGTTTCAATGTATTTTGCTATATCAATCGTTTCTTCTCCGGGGATACGAATTCGTTCAAACCGGAATGGATCGGCACCATAGGGAACTGTTGCATCGATCCCCATTTTGTCACTGATTCCATCATCGCTCGACGGATCAAGTTTATTGCCGAGGGCCCGTTCGACAATCATTACATCACGCCCCGCCTGACACCTTGTCGCCATCGCCCATTCCACATCAATCGGATCGAATATATCGACGTCCTTATCAACAACCACTACCCGCTTAATTTCCTGACTGCTGCTGAAAGCGGCAAACATCACGTTTTTCGCTTCCCCTTCATTCTGTTTCTCGATCGAGACAACAGCATGATAACGGCATGTTCCGCCCGGCGTTAAATGAACCGCCAGCGTATTCGGTACGGCACTGCGAATAACCTGCAGCATACCGCCCTCCCGCGGGATGGCTCCTAATAGCAAATGCTCCATAGTAGCCGGCACAATTGTATGGTAAATCGGCAATTTTCTTGTTGTGATTGCAGTCAATTCGATCACCGGTTTGGGCGAGGCAGGTCCATAATACTTGGGATATTCGCCAAAGGGCCCTTCCGTCTCCCGAATATGGGGCAGCAAACGTCCTTCCAATACAATTTCCGCATGGGCAGGCACTTCGAGGTCAACCGTTTCTCCCTTGACGAGTTCAAGCGGTTCATCATATAAAGCGCTGGCAATGGTATATTCATCCACACCCAGAGGGGTAATAGCCTGAGATGCCAGCATCAATACCGGATCCAAACCAATTGCTATGGCAATTTCCAAAGGTTTTCCCGCCGCCTCCGCAGTCCGGTAAAATTGCCATAAATGACGGGGCAGCATTAGAATTCCCAATTTATTAGGTCCTAAAACATGCAGCCGATGAATTGCCAGATTCGGGATACCTGTCAACGGGTCTTTGGCAATTAAAACCCCGGCAGTGATGTAAGCTCCCCCATCTTTTTCATGATGCACAGGGATCGGCAGTTGGCTTAAATCAACATCAAACGATATGACCTCTTTCACCGGAGCCGCCGCTTTCTCAACAACTTTCCACTCTCGTGGCGAAGCTTGCGCTGCTGCAAACTTTCCCACCACTTCGGCTTTAGTCACTCCCAAGGCAGCCGCAAACACTTCACGTGTACTTGCTATGCCTGTGACCAAAGGTATATTTGAATCTTTTATTTTATTAAATAATAAAGCATATTTTCCATCCGCTTTTTTCCCTAAAGCAGATATCTCAAAGTTTCGATCGACTTCCCGTTCTACCCGCCTTAATAATTTTTTTTGTTCCAGGACTTGCAGCCAGTCACGCAATGATTTCATTCCCACGCTAATCCCACCTGTCTTTTCATTAGGTTATTTCTGTTTATTTTATAAAGCGCGCACTTACTGAGCCCAAACCGGCAAATGTTGCACAAATATTATCCCCTGCAGCAACCGGACAAGCGGCGGTGAACGAACCGGACATGATGATCTCCCCGGCTTTAAGACTTATCCCATACACAGCTAATTTGTTCGCCAACCAGGCAACTGCATGGGCTGGATGTCCCAATACGGCCGCGCCGGCAGCAGTTTGAACAACCTCTCCATTCTTTTCCAACACCAATCCCATATACCGCATATCAATACTGTTAACCGGTATCAGCGACCCGCTGGCAATCACTCTGCCAATTGATGCCACGTCCGCTATGGTATCCTGAATTTTTATCTTCCAGTCCTTGATGCGGGTATCGATGATTTCCAACGCCGGCATTATTCCTTCCGTCGCTTGAAGCACCTGCGACACCGTAACTCCCGGACCCACCAAATCGGATTTTAAAACAAAAGCGATCTCTGCTTCCACTTTTGGCGAAATCACTTTGTCTAACGAAATCGCTTCTCCTTCGAAAACCATCATCCGGT
Organism: uncultured Negativicutes bacterium; assembly: GCA_964446265.1. Lineage (GTDB taxonomy): Bacteria > Bacillota > Negativicutes > CTSoil-072 > CTSoil-072 > CTSoil-072. Next base: position 3,259 of record CAYUNV010000123.1, read on the forward strand.
CCGTGATGTATCCATAATCCGGTTCAAAGACACCTAGAGCAGTTTGCATTGCTTTGCTGGTTAAGCCAATTTTTTTCCCCACGATAACATGGCCGTCCGCTAAACGCATATTCATGCCCGCCAATTGGACTTGATAGGCGTCTTCGTTCATAATTTCCGGATACCGGACCGTTAATGCATCAATCGGGGTACAACTGGTTTCTGCCGTATACAGTTCACGCGCCAATGCAGTAATGATTTCTTTATCCATATGTATCACTCTCCTGATTCATGATTATTTTTACAGTGCCATTGCTTTTGTCGTAACTTATCACGTAAAATTTGCGCAATTTCATTGGCTAATAACTCTTTTTCAATTTTTCCGGTGTTGCAATGCTGTCTTAACGCTGCGCCTGCCGCAACAACCTCGTCATGCGGTCCGGGCAAACTAATATACGTTGTCAATCCACTTTGCCCGACGGCGATACGGACTCCTTCCTTTACATGCCTGCCTGTTCCTTTTTGGAATTTTACAATCCAAGGCGTGGCCGCCGCCCGGTCTACACACGTCAAAGCCTCTATGCTATAATCCTTGTCTTCCGCCCCAACACCGCCGGTCGTCAGGACCAAACCGTAGCCACGGTCGGCTGCATCACGCAGCTTGTGGGCAATAACACTAAAATCATCTTCCATTACGCCGCCGAACTCGGCTTTATATCCCTGTTTTTTTAATAAATCAAGCAGGTACGGCGAATTCGTATCCTTAATCATTCCGTTCATGACCTCAAAACCGGTGGAATATACTAACGCCCGCTTCAAAATCGTTTGACTGATTTCGTCAACGATTTGTTCTGTTTTGTCGACAATCATCCGTCGATCTTCGGCTGCACAACCGATGATACCAAGAATACCGGCAGAATCCACATACGCTTCCGCGGTAAAATCCAGCCCAGCCACAACCTTTAGTTCATTCAATAGGACCGTCTCCTTGCCGGCAATCTGCCGCATATCCAGGCCTTTTGCCAGAATATCCAGACAAATATGATCTTGCCGCACATCGACCACCAGTACTTCTTTCTCCGGAAGTCCTAAAACAGCCGCGACAACGGAAGCAACCTTCGTGAGGTTCACTTCATCCATCAGCACTCCGTATATTTTCAACTCCGTTTTATGCAGTAAATCGAGTTCCACCGCCCTCACCCCTGTACTTCCATTTTCATATCCAACAGCGGCGCATCGATGATGCTTGTGCCAATATCTACGATATCAATGCCCAATCCGATAAACTTCGGTAAATCCTCAATCTTCACACCTTTGGCAAAGGCAATTTTTACATTCTTGCGCAAACCCGCTTCTTTCAGTGCACGATTAACAGCCGTAACATCTTCAACATCTCCTGTATCGATCATGAGGATATTCGCCCCATTTTGCACTGCGGTTAGAGCATCTGCCGCAATATCACAGGTTTCCTGCTTCAGTTGAATCACTTTTTGCTTATCGGTGATTCCCGCCACTGCTTTCAACGTAGTCTGCACGCCGCCCAGCATACGAACAAAGTTTTTGTCCAGATACAGGAATGGTTGATCGGTGATACGAAACGAAGCTCCGCCAATCGCCACTGCTTCCCGCACAACATGCTTTAATTCCGGCGGCATCTTTTTCCAGGCACCGCATACTACCTTCAATTCCGGGCCTGCCAGATCAACGGCTTTACGAGCCGCAGTCGCAATCCCTGATGGTTTCGCTAAAAAGCCAATAACAAACTCCTCTGCCACTGCAATTTGTTTGGGGGTTCCATTTATCGTCACCAAAATCTCGCCCATCCTTGCGAAATCACCGTCGGCAACGTGAAACTCGGCTCCAATATCAGATTCCTGCAAAAACTTCTTTAAACGATGAACGCCGACAAGAATCCCTTCCCGTTCAGTCACAAGGTAAGCAGTGTACCTATTTCCGCTAATTCCGGCAAAAATCATATCACGAATATCTTGTTGTATCATGGGAGTCGCGAACATCCTGACCACTCCTATCTATAGCTTGATCCCGCGTTGTTTGAGCCATTTTGGCATTAAAATTTTGTCAACCTTTTCCGAAATACCCGGTGCCTTCGCCAGCAAATGATCCGCAAGGCTACAGCTTACATTTACACCGCCCATTGCACCGTCGAATATGATCACTTTGTCGGTTTTGCCCGCCTTATAAGCAAAATGCATGGCTGCATCTAACTCATCCGCGATTGTTGCGTAATTCATGTAGAGAACATTTTGCGGGTCGGAACTCATCAAATCCGCTTGCTCCCGGCCGACAACAACTGTCGGAATGTGTTCAGAGAAGAACGCGTTAGGATAACCGCCCCAGGCATAATTGTGTACGACCATTTTAATGGCCGGGTTAACAGGAGCGATCTCATCAATCAAAGGTTTGCCGGCTTTGTCATAGAACGCTTCCGTATACCATGTGTATGAAGGCAAATCATTATCCAAGTCAAATAAATCCGTGTTGGCGCCAACAAAGTTCGCATAAATAACACCGGCTGCAAACACATAAGGTACAGGGCACTGAAAATCCAGTCCGACGATGCACTCATCAATTTCTCCCAGCAGCGTCATGATTTTTCCGTAATATTTTAGGCCGTCTTTCGTCATTTGATCGTTAAGTACATACAGGTCATTTTCTGCCATAACACCCACTACACCGCTCGGCGACATGTTCAAAAATGCAGCAAAGGCAAATTTGCTCTGCACAAATTCCGACTCAAAAATTGCCCGGGCCGTAAAATTCGCCCCTCGCGGACCCATATTCCAGTGGTAAGTGGAACGCGTTTCAATCCGCGCATAAGACATTCCAAAAGGTTTTACCGCTCGGTCCACCTGGCGGTGAAAGTGAACTTCTCTCACGTCACTGTTGTGTACATGAATAATCCAATCCGCATCATACACGGCTTTGAGACCATATAAAGTGCCAATTTCGGTTTGGATCGCTATTCCCTCGTCGATCGGCGCCATGCCGCGAGCTTTTCCCTTATAATGTTCATCCAATTTATATCGTTTAATATATTCTTCCGTTTCGCGAAAACGCAAGCCAACGCCAGCCCGCAGACGAATTTCCGTCGCTCCCGTCCGTTCAGAAATTACGTCCCGAACCACTCGCAGCAATTCAGCATACGGTTCACCGCCCAGCAATGTAAATCCATGGTGAGATGCCAATACATTTACGGATTGTCCGGGCTTGATCATGGACATGTCGACTTTTGCCAAGGCAGTTTCCGCTGCTTTACGAACAGTACCAATGCCTCCATCGCCGGGATAGATCACGTCAGGAGTATCAGGGAACAACTCTTTCAACAACAGCGAGGTCATTTCCGGGTATTCCGCCATTCTTTTTTTGACTAATTCCGGAGCAATGCCATATTGGGATGGCCGCGGCGGCAAAGGCTTAAGAGCAGGTCTTCTCATCGGAATTTCTCCTTTCCGGTTTTGCATTTACAACTTTATCCAACAGTTTTATGTCTTCATCAAAATAGAATCCGCGTGAACCATACTTAGCCTTTACGTCTTCCGGAATATCCCAAACCGTAGGAGTCAGACCATACCATTGATAACCGTCCGGTCTAACCGGTTCGATATCGGCTGCCTTCAGCAAACGCAAGATAGGTTGGATACATTCCACTTTACACCCCATACGGATCCCTGTTGCCCGGGAAATTTCCTCGGGTGATTTTGCCCCTTTAATAATTGCAGCCGCTACTTCTTCCGCCCGAGTCGTTGTGCAATAACACACAATCTGTTCCGGATTCAGTTTTGCATTCCGGCAAATACTTTCAATTTCATCATAAGAAACATCCGTGATGTCCACTTGTACAGTAAATGGCTGCGCCAATTTAACCATTGTGATCGCATAAACCGGGCAACGCTGCTCACATCCTCCACAGCCGCGGCAATCCGCTTCCTTAACTACAACTTTTCTATCCATCAACGTAATCGCTGCCGACGGACAAACTTTGGTACAAATGCCACACCCGATACATTTCGCTGCATCAATTTCAGGCTTAACCGAAACTACTTTCATCCTTTATTTCCTCCTTAGTATTCTTTCTGTAAACCAGCACCATCTCTTATAAGCGGCTGAATCGTACTGCCATTGCTTGACAATTTATTGTTGGAAATAAATTGATAACCATCCACCAATACACTTAATTTCCCAAGATGCGGATCAAAAATCAGCCCATGCACAGGTACATCTTGAGGAATTAATGGATTATGGCGAATTTTTCCTACGACTTCTCGAACATTTTCACAAGGGCGTTGAAATTTATCTATCCAATGTTCAAATTCTTCCTGAATCATTTTAATTGCATCATAAGAAATGCCCCGCTCCCGCATTTTTACAATAATTCCCTTCGATTCCGAATGGGCTACGCCGCAGTCCTCATGACCGATAACCATGATTTCCTGTACTCCCAGTTCAAATATTGCAATAACCAAACTGCGGATTGTTGCTTCGAAGCTGCCGGTTATCGTATTTCCTGCATTTTTAATGATTACAGCATCTTCTCTGGCAATCCCTAATGCGGGTTCCAAAAAATCTACCAACCGAGTATCCATGCAAGTAAAGATAGCCAGCCGTTTACGCGGGATCTTCCCAATCAGATGCGCTGTCCGCTTAAATTCATTGGAACTTTTCTGCACAAAACTCCGGTTGACCATTAAGATTTGCTCCAACGCATCCATCTTATCAACACCTGCCTTTTCGTTCACTGCACAAAACTCCAACTTGAACTTTCCGATCACCATTTTCAAACACATTTTTCACGCACCAGTTACGCAATATATCAATTATTGCAAATATTGCATCGTTTCATTACATTCATTATAATTAAAGAATTTTGTTTAGTAAAATGAATGTTTTTTTAATAAATATGAAATTAATTCATTCAAAAAAGATAAAAAACAGATCCCCAGTGGTTGAGGATCTGCAACGAATCGACTTATTCGGATCGAATGTAATGCTTACATCCGTCCAGGCCGCTTATTGTATACTCCTATGGTTTAAAGAACACTTTTGCCACCGTTTTGTCAGTTGAGTTCAGCAACGCAAAGGCGTTGGTTCCTTCATCCAAAGAAAATTCATTGGTAATCAGAAAACCAACGTCGATTTTTTTCCTGGCAATGTACTCGGCGGCTTTTTGCAATTCCGCTGTTGTGTAAACATTACAGCCGACGACTTTGATCTCTTTGCTGACAATTACATTCGGATCCATAGTAATCTCTTTTTCAAAAATACTGACCATATACAAACTGCCATGGTCAGCCAGCCGGTTCAAGGCATTGGTAAAGGTGCTTTGCACCCCGGCCGCCTCGACAATTTTGGCAAATTCCTTACCGGGGTCGGCGTCAAAGTTTTTCCAGACAGCAGTTGCCCCAGCCAGAGACGCTAACCGCAGCCGTTCTTCCGACAGATCAACGGCTGTAATATTTTTGACACCATACAACGTTTTCGCCGCGATAATGGTCAACAGGCCAATCGGCCCGGCGCCGACGACGGCAATCTCATCCTGCGCTTGGAACTCGGCCGTTTCGCAAATGTGCAAAGCTACAGCCAGCGGTTCCGCCAAGCCCACCGATTTCATTTCATCTGTCGGCGGCACCTTAATCAACTTCGCAGGTTTGACAGCGATATATTCGGTAAAACAGCCCTGCGATACCTCGCCGATAAAGCCTAACGCGGAACAAGTGTTATAGCTTCCTTTCTTACAGCTGGCACACTGTTCGCAGGGAACCCGCGGATCGGCAACCACGATATCGCCCGCTGCAAAGCCCTGCGCTTCCGGGCCGACTTCTTCCACAATACCCACAAATTCATGCCCCATGGTTTCCGGGATGTTGACGATGAACATCCCCTGGCGGTAAATATGCAAATCTGAACCGCAAATCCCGGCATACCGAATTTTGACCATAACCTCATCCGCTTCCAGCTTTGGTTTTTCAATCTCCTCCACGCGGATGTCCTGAATACCATGGTATCGAACCGCTTTCATCCAAACCGTCCTCCTTTGTTCAACCAAACAACTGCCGATCGCAATTCTGCCTTTGCTCATAAAGGAAGCAGCCTCAGTCCGC
>CAYUNV010000124.1:0-1010 GCA_964446265.1 uncultured Negativicutes bacterium
ATTGATCTGTCAACCGCGCGATAGAATTTTTCTGCAAAGTCAACTAGCTGCCATATAATTCACCATAATATCAACCTATATTATATTGCAGCAGCGTTCATGGCAGCAGCCAGATCTGCTTCCACTTCTGCCGCCTCATGGTTCAGGCGCGCGTCTCCTAAAAGTTCAATCAATTGCGTTGGTTTTGGCATGCCGATTTTGGTTTTGCCATTTTCTTCATACACAACGATCTTGCAGGGCAAAAAATATCCGGCCCGGATATTCGTTTCCAAAACTCCTTTTGCTCTTTGCGGATTGCACACTTCAAGAATGCGAATTTTCCCCGTGTAGTCCACGCCTTTTTCTTTGAGCTTGGCGGGAAGATCCAATTCCCAAAGCACGCCAAATTTTTGCTCGCTCAGTGTTTTTTTGATGTCAACAATAACCTGCTCAAATTCTTTATCGGTTGTAACCGTATAATCAAACATCCCTTCGTTCCTCCTTGAAATGATTTTAAACAATACTACTTAGGAAAGATTCTTTTTCATTTTCTCGAATTCTTCATGGCTGATTTCACCGCGCGCATAGCGTTTTTGCAAAATTTCCAGAGCAGTATCTTCTGTCTTGCTTGCAGACGGTTTCGATTGGCCAATTAACATACGGACTAAATAAAAAACGCCGAGGATAAGAACTACCCAGAAAAGCAGCATGAAAATCCCGCCAACGAACCAACCCCCATCCATCATTCCGTAGCCCATACCTCGCACCACCTTTTTAAGAATATTCTTACTTTTATCATATTTGATTTTGCCGCGTAAAACAATTAAAATATTGCAAAAAAGTCCGCATTACTATAGTGTTTCCCACCCTTAAGACGTATACAACAATAAAAAAGTTCTTACCATTACGGCAGAACTTTTATTGTTGTATAAATATATTGAATTGTATTTATTTCATCCTTTTTCTACACACGTCTCATGATCTTGATTGTTTCTTTTTATGCACTTATTAAATTCAATCGGGATGATACT
>CAYUNV010000124.1:1020-9335 GCA_964446265.1 uncultured Negativicutes bacterium
TTCCGCCACTTTTGCGACAAAAACCTCTTTTCCTACTTGCCCGATTACAGACATAAGCCGTTCTTTTCCACTACTTAATTCCTCATAGGCCGCTAAAATGGCCTCCAAATACACGGTCACTTGCTCCGCAGGAACAAACGCCGCAATGTGAACGCCTTCACCGCTATACCGGCCACCCTTGCCGCCTACATATACATGATATCCTGTTTGCCCAACCGACAGGGCCTGTTTGGGACACAAACGCGTACATACTCCACACGATAGACATTTTTGATAATCAATCGTTAATTTTTCGTTCTCTATTTTCATCGCTTGCGCCGGACAGCGTTTAACACACGCTCCGCATTTCACACATAGACTTTGCACAACAAGCGGCTCTACCGCGCCTTTGAAGCCGATATCATTCGCCTGTGGTTTTGTGCAAGCATTTGGACAACCGCTTACGGCGACTTTGGTTTTGGCCGGCAAATCACGTCCAACAAACTGATCGTCCAGCGCTTCCGCCAAAATTCGCGTATTCTGCAACCCATACGGGCAAGTGCTGTTGCCCGGACAAGCCACGACCGGTCTCACTCTGGCACCGCAGACAGCAGGCAATAACCCCACATCAATGATGGCTTGCAACGCCTCCGCAAAGCGTTCTTCTTTCACACCAGGGATTTCGATCCCTTGGCGCATCGTCAGATGTACTTCTCCGGTTCCAAAACGTTGCGCTAAATCGGCAATTTTGTTCAGGTCCTGCGCAGATAAGTTTCCGGCTCGATTCCGCATTCGCATGAGCAAAAGGCCTTTTTGCCGTTGTGGGATAAATCCATATTTTTTATAATCCGGTTTTGTTGTCATGTATATAAACCCCTTTCCACGAACTAACTCCTAGCCACTCAGTCGGCAAAATAGGATTCACTTTCGCCAACGTTCCATTTGGCGATGTATATAACCTACATAACATCTCGCCGACGAGAGCAAGTCCCCCATAAGACATCAACCGACCATCTGTTCCTTCGCTTCTCTATTCAACAAGAATTGAATGGCCTTTTCTTCCGGAATTGGTCGACTGATAAAATACCCTTGGATAACGTCACATTGATTTCGCGCCAGGTAGTCGTATTGTTTTTCCATTTCCACGCCTTCTGCTACCACAACCATTTTCAAAACATGCGCCATGCTAATAATAGAGCCAATAATGGCCGGCTGAACTTCATCCGCCATGATCATGTCAATAAACGCCTTATCTATTTTCATGGTATTCACCGGAAGACGTTGCAGATAGGTCAATGAGGAATAGCCTGTTCCAAAATCATCCAGCGAAAGACGAACACCCATCGACTGCAATTCGTTCAATTTGCGTACAGTATCTTCAATTGAAACAAGTAAAACGTTTTCTGTAATTTCAATTTCGAGTTGGCACGGTTCAATCTCCACATCCGCCAAAATAGTCCGGACAATATTGATAAAATCAGGATCTGCCAGTTGCCGTGGTGATACGTTAACCGCAATGCGAATATCCCCCCGGCCCATATCAGACAAGCGTTTCGCAAATATACATGCTTCCCGGAAGACCCACTGCCCAATTGGCCTTATCAGACCACTTTCTTCTGCCAATGCGATAAACAAGCTTGGCGATACGCACCCATGCTCCGGGCTATTCCAGCGCAGTAAGGCCTCGAACCCAGCAACGGCGCCTCCGTTAGCAACCTGGGGCTGGTAATGCAGTACAAGTTCCCTCCGATTAATCGCGTTCCTCAGGCTATTGATCAAAATCATTTTTTCATAGGCTTCCGCTTGCATGTTTTGTTCGTAAAAACACCAGCAATTTTTTCCTGAACGCTTCGCTGCATATAATGCATTATCTGCATTTTTCAGTATATCTTCGTCAGTATCTCCATCTTCAGGATAAATAGCAACCCCAGCACTAGCTGAAATATTGATATCAGCCTCGCTTGTTAAAGGTTCTTGGCAAATTACATTGATAATACGGGTTGCAATATGAGCAACCCGATACCGATCATTCTCGCCTGGCAAAATAACAATAAATTCATCGCCGCTAATTCTTGATACGAAGGCCTCGTTTCCGACTGCAGTTACGATATCTCGACCAGCCTTAATAATCATTTGATCCCCAATGGAATGGCCAAACGCATCATTCACCATTTTCAAATCATCTAAATCGATGAATAAAATGCTGCCGGACTCTTTTCCAGCGCGAGCCGCGTCCATCACCGCTTGCAATTTTTGTTTAAGGTGGGCACGGTTCGGCAGGCCAGTCAATACGTCATAATAGGCGATATTCTGTATTTCTCTTGTTTTTTGCCGCAACTGTTCTTCCATTTTTTTTCGTTCACTGATATCCCAGCCTTCTGCAACAACAAAAATCACTTTATTTTGAGCATCAAAAACCGGTTTAATAAACAGATCAAGGATACGTTCGTCCTGCTTATTATTCATGCAGCTAACTTCCTGACGAGTTGATTGTCCCCTGGCAGCTCTTTGTACTGCGCCCCGAATGACCTCTTGTTCTGCGGTCCGGCCAGACCACCAAGGCGTTTCCCAGAAAAATACACTTACCACAGTCTCTTCTTGCCGTCCGATAAAATCCAATGCCGGCCTATTGACGTGCTGTACTCTGCCATCTGGCGCCAGCAGCGCGATAAATAAAAATGAATGATTAAACATCGCCTTCAGTTGCGCTTCACTTTCGTGAAAAGCAATATCTGATTTTTCCTTTTCTTCCAATTTTGTCATCAACAACCCATACAGCATGGTTGCACTCGGATAAATGACTAAAACCGGCGCCGCAATTTCCGCCAATACCAGCCATTGTATATCATCAGGCAATAAAAGCATACAAATAAGCATTACCGCATGAACCACAATACCAAAAAGATACACATAAATTGATTCCATTAACCATGGACGCCGCACACACATACGACCGTAAAGAACACCGATAAGAGCCGATGAGACAATTGTCGCCAGCCCCGCCCACAGGCCGACTCCCCCTTGCCATATCCGGAGAACGCTCGTCATGGCCACCGCAACTGCTGCGGGCATCGGACCGCCGTACAAACCGAGAACGCTCAACAAAATCGTACGCCCGTCAAAAATGAGTCCTGTCGAATACACGACGGGATAAAGCATGCCAATGATCGCCACACCACCAAAAAGAGCGCCTGTAAATACGGTTCCGGTTAAAGTATCGACACTCCAACGACGTACGATCAGTCGATAAAAAAAACACAGCGCCAGCATCAAAGTAATATTATTCAGTATCGCCGTAAACAGCATGTATTTCTCCTCATTATTCTCACGGAAGTCTCTTTTTTATCGGTTCCCGCGAAAATCTGCAAGCGCATTGTTGCTGCCGAAATACCTAAGTCTTACATCATTAAGTATTTCTATCCAGCATAGATTATTCCCTTCCTAAATTTGCAATACTCTGTTCAGAAACATATTTAGTCAAAACAAAACAAACTGACAGCCGAAAAAACGGTGTCAGTTTGCAATATCCTGATTTCGGATCGAGCATACCTTTCTTGACAAACAGCATTCCTTACGAAAAATTACCGCGACTGTTTGCTCTTACTGTACCGGCAAACCCATCGCCTGCTCCAGCTTGGCTTTGCTGGTATGATAATCATAGAATGCCTGAATATAATCTTTCTGAGCCGAATCAAGCGCCAACACCGCATCCCGCAAATCCAAATTGGTACCTACACCGACTTCATAGCGAGCTTTTTGAATCATCAGGTTTTCTTCCGCTCGGTTTACAGACACCTTATTGGTTTCAATCCGTTTTTCCGCTTCAACCATGCTCAAATAATATTGCCGCACGCTTAGCAAAATGGTGTCCCGTTCCTGGCTGGCTTGGTCCGATACCATATCGACATTATGCTCTGCCTGCTTAATTTGGGATTTCGTCACGCCAGAATCAAATAGATTTAGCGAAGTTGTCAATTTCACGGTCCAGTTGTTGTTACTCATCCCGGGAAAATGTCCGTCATTCCAGTCTTCGCCGGCCGACAAAGAAACCGTCGGTAGTTTTCCGCTTTGAGCTATTTTAACGCCATACTGTGCACTGGTAATTTTCGCATCATACTGCGTAATTTCCGGGCGATGGAGCATAGCATACTGCAGACATTCTTCCAGCGCTAACGGATATTTTTTATAGGCAAATTCATCCTTTAACGTTAACTTCGTGTCATGCGGCAAACCAATTGCATTATTTAAAGCAGCCACGGCGTTCTGATAATTATTTTGCGCCACAATCAAATTGTCCTGCGCCTTGGCCAGATCGACCTGACTGGACAACACATCGGTTTTCGCCACTACGCCGATTTCATATTTCGCATTGACTAAATCCAAATGTTCTTGGTAGTTCGCCACTGTTGACTGGTTGACTTTTACCGCGTTCTGGTATTCTAACACGGTAAGATAATCATTGACTACCGTCAGTTTGAGTTGCTGCTTCGCCGCATCAACATCAAGATCGGCGACTTTCAGGTTCAGTTCGGCCTGCTTCACTTTGTTTTCCAGGCTGCCACCGGAATAAATCGGCACACTGAGGGAGATCTGGTTATCATACGTCATTCCTGATGAAGAAACAGAGGAAGCCGCTGCATCGTATTTCCGGTCAGAGTGCGCATAATCAATTGAAACCCCTTTGTTGTTTTCCGTCTCCTTCAAAGACCAATACGCCTTTTCCCTTGCGGATTGAGCGTATTTGATATCATAATTGTTTTTCATCGCCAGCGCGATGCTGTCATCCAACGATAATTCCACATCAGCGGCAAATACCGGGGATGCCATGGTTAGCAGCATTACGACCGGAACCAACTTCGCTATATACCGTTTATACTTACTCATAAGGAGCCTCCTACAATTTCAAGTTTTCACAAAAGTGTCATTGCTACAGTAACAGTATAAAGCACAATTGTGACAGAATTATGACGTTTCACGATTTTTTGTTGATAAATTTTATTTCTCTATTATAGGTCTGCTGTCTCGTACATCATAAGTTTGAGCTCGCCATCCAGCAACGGCAATACTTTCTGCTGTGCTTCCGCATGGATGGGACTTTTTTGGATCGTTTGCAGCGCTTCCGCATTCGTAAATTCTACCACGGAAACATAATTTCCTCCGCCCCGCGGAACCAACAATTTACGACGAAGAAACCCTTCCTGTTTGGCAAATTCTTCATTCGACCAGACAAACCATTGTTTAAACTCTTCCTCTTTACCTGATTTGATCGGCGGAAAAAACACGATATTAACCAACATATGATTTCCTCCTCCACACGTTTATGAGCAAATAACGATTCAGCTTTATTGCTTGTTGCCCCGGATCCGGCGAACAACCATTTCTTTCAAAAAACGAAACCGCATGAGAACGCAAGAAAAAGGGATACCTAAAATATCCTGGTTCGCCTTCTTCTGCGTTCCCTGCGTAATCCGTCCCTGCGAAGCCAATTCCCGCCCTGCTTGTATGTAAGCATTGCTCACTTCGGTGATCACCGGCTTTTGTTCTCCCTTTTCCTGACCATTGCCAATCCCCATGACGCCAATCGATTTGCGCGTCAAAACCCCCACAATCGGCGCATCTAAAAATTTTGAAAAAGTTTTGAAGTAGGACACAATATTCTTGACCGTTTCATTCTCCACATTGCCGCAGCAAGTTAACACGACAAACGGCTTGGAGTGAAAATTTGGGTCAACTTTGCCAAAAAACAAGCCGCTTTTCGTTACGCATAATTCACTCGAACCGAGTGTACTGTTGAGCCGGTCTAAAAAAATCTTCATCAGCCCTGATAGAGTAAATACATAGACCGGTGTTGCAAAAATATAAATATCCGCCGCGCGCATTTTTGCATGGATAGCCTCCACTTCATCTGTTTCCGCAAAAACACACTTCAAGTAATGTTCCGGCGTATGGCAAATTTCACAGCCGGTACAGGGAGCAATCTCATGATTGGCCAAAGTAACGATTTCGAATTCCGCTCCCCCTTCTATCGCCCCTTCAGCCATCTTATTCAGCAGCCATTGCGTACAACCAGCTTCGCCCCGGTGGCTTCCGTTTAAAGCTAAAATTTTCACACAATAACCCCTTTCGGCAAAACGCGGATTCTATTGTTATACATAATTCCACTTTGCAGATACCGTTCCTTCTGTCCCTGGCCGCTAAAACACTTTTTCCCGGCAAAAAAATAGACGAGGGAAACTTCCCCCGTTCAGGAAACGCCCTCGTCCATTTTTGTATACTACGAAACACCAAATCCAAATCGCATTACGCCGTCGTTACATCCTCTTTTTTGATCAATATCGGATTAACTTGGTGAACCGGCAATGGTTGGATATATCCTCCCAGCGTCGGATGCTCCAATTCGTTGTAAGAAGCCATTCCATGTTCACTCATATCCAAGCCCATGATTTCCTCTTCTTTGGTTACCCGGATTCCTACTGTTTTCTTCAGCAGGCTAAACACGGCATACGTAGATCCGAAGCCCCACAAGGAAACTGCAACCACGCCTAATAATTGTACACCCAGCAAATGAAAACCGCCGCCATACAGAAGACCGCCCTGTTCAGCAAAAATACCTACCGCAATCGTTCCGAACGTACCGCAAACACCGTGCACCGCAATCGCTCCCACGGGATCATCAGCGCGCAACGAATCAAAGAAAGGAACTGCAAGAACAATCAGTACGCCGGCAACAGCGCCGATCAACAACGAACTAACCGGTTCAACATACGCGCAGCCAGCCGTAATTGCAACCAAACCGCCCAACGCTCCGTTGATTGCCATACTGGGGTCGGCCTTACCAAACCTCGCCAAAGTAAACAATGCAGCCATCGTACCGCCGGCCGCAGCCGACAAGTTTGTGTTCACGGCAATCTTGGCAATATTCAAATCCAGTCCTGACAAGGTACTGCCCGGGTTAAAACCAAACCAGCCGAACCAGAGGATAAATGCGCCCAAGGCAGCTAACGGCAAATTATGCCCTGGCATAACCGTAATGGAACCATCTTTAAGAAACCGGTTATTTCTCGGGCCAAGAACCAAAACAGCGGCTAACGCAGCCCAGCCGCCCAACGAATGTACTACTGCCGAACCGGCAAAATCCAACATGCCCAGCTGGTTCAACCAGCCGCCGCTATTCCATACCCAATGGCCGGCAATCGGATAAATAATTACTGTCGCCAAAAAAGAAAACACGATATACGGGGCAAATTTCATCCGTTCAGCCACTGCACCGGAAACGATGGTCGCCATCGCAATCGCAAATGCCGCCTGGAACAGCCAAAAAGCGTACAAAGGAATTTTGAGGCCAACAGCGGAATAATCCCCAGAAAGTCCGATCCCGGAAAAACCAATCAAACCGGCTTTATCAACACCATACATGATGGCAAAGCCCAACAGGAAGTAACCAATAATGCCTACAGTGCAATCCATAAGCACTTTCATGATAATATTCAATGAATTACGGCTATGAATAAATCCAGCCTCTAATGCGGCAAACCCAGCTTCCATAAAAAATACCAGTGCAGCGCACAGTAACACCCATACCGTGTCCAACCCTATGGCTATTGAATTAACCGAAGTTTCCATTCCTCTTTCCTACCTCCATATTCATTTCTTCTGCGCCGGCGAATGTTGCTCATGAAAAAAATAAAACCACCATTAACAAGCATACTATCAGCATATGCTCATCAATGGTGGCAACATCGCCACGATTTTTTTATTTTATTCGCAGAACAAGTGGTGGCAGCTTCGCCACAATTTTTATTCTATTCCAAGAACAATACGAGTATACCACAAAAAAGTTTTTGTGAACAGCCTATCTTGCAAAATTTATTTCTGGTCCTTCGGGTCCATAATCGCCAAACATCCTTCTTCACCGGTGCGGATGCGAACTGCATTTTCAAGCGGATAGATGAAGATTTTCCCGTCTCCCAGTTCACCGGTTCGCAGAACTTTTTGCGCTGTTTCCACTACCCTTTCAACCGGCACTTCGCAGACAACAATCTCTACTTTTATCTTCGGCAGAAGGTTGATAGAAAATTCACGCCCCCGGTATACCTCTTTATGTCCTTTCGTCAGTCCGCAGCCATACGCTTGGCTAATCGTCATCCCGGCTACTCCGATGGCGTTCATCGCTTCCTTTAACTCGTTCAGCTTATCCGGTCTGGTGACTATATCAATTTTCGTTATTTTGTGCATGAATCATCCTCCCCGGACTATTATACCCTGTATATATATTGCAAATCAAAAGAATTTTTTTAATTCTCAACTTTTTTATTGAATACACATCTTGTTCCGCC
>CAYUNV010000125.1:0-9322 GCA_964446265.1 uncultured Negativicutes bacterium
ATCCCAATGCCATTCCTGTCCGGTATCGTGCGGCCGCACCATCAAAATTGACAAAAGTGTTTATGGGGCAGTAGATGGTAAAGGTCCAGAATATGAAACCTTGGGCATGTTTGGTGGTGCCTGTATGGTGGCGGAATTAGAGGCAATCGCACAGGCGAATGAAATATGCAATCGCTACGGGATTGACACGATCTCCGGTGGCGGTGCAATCGCTTTTTTGATGGATGTTTATGAGCGCGGACTGATTGAAGAAGAAGAGATCCTCGATGCGGACGGGCAACAACTTCGGCCTGTATGGGGCGATGCCGAGGCGTTGCTTCGGTTGCTGCATGCGATCGGCCGCCAGCAGGGGATTGGGCGGCTGTTGGGTCAGGGAGTCAAACGGGCGGCTGCGGTGATCGGCAAAGGGGCGGAAGATTTTGCGTTTCATGTAAAAGGATTAGAAATGCCGGCGCATGACCCGCGTGCTTTCAACAGTCTGGCGCTGGGCTACGCGACTTCGAATAGAGGGGCCTGTCATTTGCAAGGCGGGAGTTATTTTTTTGAGAAAACCGCCATCTTGCCGGAAATTGGCATTACAAAAGTGCTGGACCGTTTCCGTGATGATAATCAAGGGAATATCCAGGCCCGGCTGCAAAATACCATGTCGGTCATGGATTCACTGAAATTGTGCAAATTTTTATTTTATGGCGGCATTGACCTAACCGTTATTACCGGCTGGCTTAACGCGCTAACTGGATTTGATTATACGGTCGATGAAGTACTGACGGCCGGCGAACGAATATTTACTTTGAAACGGATGTTTAATGTGCAGTGCGGCATTTCCCGTCTGGATGATACATTGCCGCGGCGAATTGCTGAAGTGCCCCGGCCTGACGGCGGAGCAGCGGATAATCTTCCGCCGCTTGCCGCTATGTTGACCGAGTATTACGAAGCTCGCGGCTGGGATGAGGATGGCCGGCCATTGTCTGATACATTGAATAGGCTAGGACTACATAATTGGTAGTCGAAGTAACCTTGTAATATTCTTCGAGTTCGGGCTGCCTAAAAAGGCAATGTAATTTCTTTCATGGAGCCTGGGCCTGCAGGGTGTGTTGGGAAACCATCATGCCTCCCATTGTGGAAAGAAGGATACCAATAAAATTTACATGGGAGGAGAGAAACTGATGAGAGATGTGAGCAGAAGAACATTCCTCAAGTTGGTAGCGGCGGGTACCACGGCTGCCATGTGGCAGGGCAATGCTGCTGTGCCGGCGATGGCCTCGGCTACACCATACCGTCTGAAAGACACTAAGATCAGCCCATCTATCTGCATTTATTGCGGTGTGGGTTGTGGCCTGTTGGTGTATGCAAAAGACGGCAAAGTCATCAATGTGGAGGGGGATCCGGACAATCCCAACAACGAGGGTGGCCTTTGCGGCAAGGGGGCTTCCGCATACGAAGTCTATGCCAGCCCTAAACGGCTTCAGAAAGTATTATACCGGGCTCCGGGCTCCGAAAAATGGGAAGAGAAGGAATGGAGCTGGGCGATACCGGAAATTGCGAAACGGATAAAGAAAACCCGGGATGCCAACTTTACAGTAAAAGACGGGGAGGTGATCGCCAACCGAGCCAATGCACTGGGCCATTTAGGCGGAGCTTCCCACGACACGGATGAATGCTATCTTCTGTCGAAGTTTGCCCGCTCCTTAGGAATTGTGAATATTGAGCATCAGGCCCGCATTTGACACAGCTCTACGGTGGCAAGTTTGTCACCTTCATTTGGCCGCGGCGCCATGACACAGCCGTTAACCGACGTGGCGAACGCCGATGTGGTTATGATTTGTGGCGGCAATCCTGCTGAAAATCATCCCGGTGTTGCCCGCTTTATTAACCGTGCCCGGGAAAAAGGCGGTATGGTGATTTCGGTAGATCCCCGCTATACGAAAACTTCTGTTTTATCCGATATCTATGCACCGATACGACCTGGTACGGATATCGTGTTCTTTAATGGAATGGTCAACTATGTTTTGCAGCAGAAAAAATATTTTGACACCTATGTCCGTAATTATACCAATGCCAGCTATTTGCTGAAACCGGAGTTTGGTTTCAAGGATGGCTATTTCAGCGGCTGGGACGAAGCCAAAAGAGCGTACAATTACGACAGTTGGGCGTACCAAACCGGCCCGGACGGCAAGCCGCTGCGCGACATGAGCTTGCAAGATCCAAACTGCGTCTTCCAGCGCATGCTGACATTTTACAACCGGTATACCCCGGAAGTCGTAGAAAAAGTCACTGGGATGAAGAAGGACTTGTTCCTCAAAATTTGCGAGACGTATTCGGCCACGGGTGTTCCGGATAAGTCAGGCTGTCTTGTCTATGCCATGGGCTTGACGCAGCATACCGTTGGCACGCAAAATATCCGCGGCTTTTGCATCCTGCAGTTGCTGCTCGGCAATATGGGCGTTCCCGGCGGCGGCGTAAATGCGATGCGCGGGGAAGCCAATGTACAAGGCTCCACGGATATGGCGCTATTGTTTGGCAATTTGCCGGGGTATCTGCCGGCTCCAAGTGTCAAGGCCCATCCCAATCTGAAAGCGTTCCAGGATAAGATCGCCGTCAAAGACAGTTGGGCGGAGAACCTTCCCAAGTATTCGGTGAGTATGCTGAAAGCCTGGTGGGGCGATAAGGCGACGAAAGAGAATGACTTCTGCTACGATTGGCTGCCGAAGTTTGAGCGGCCCCATTCCTGGATGGACATGTTCAATGATATGGTGGACTCCAAACTCAAAGGCCTGATGATCTGGGGAATGAATCCGGTTGTTTCCGGTCCCAACTATGAAAAAACAGTCAATGGACTGGGGAATTTGGAGTGGCTTTTGTGCGTGGATCTTTTCGAATCGGAAACGGCTCGCTTCTGGAAGCGGCCCGGAGTTGATCCGAAACAAATCAATACTGAAGTGTTTTTGCTGCCGGCCGCATCGATGGTAGAAAAAGACGGTTCAGCCACTAATACCGGACGGTTGCTGCAGATGCGCTATAAGTCGGTCGATCCGATCGGCGATTGCAAAGAAGACGGCGCGATCATGAACCTATTGATGCAGGAATTGAAAAAACTGTACGCCAACGATCCTAGCGCTGTTTTTCCGGATCCGATTGTCAACCTGACCTGGGACTATGGCGACGGACACCATTATGATGCGGATGCAGTTTTCCGGGAAATCAACGGCTGGGACGTGAATACCAAGGCCCAGTTGCCTGGTTTTGCGGCCTTGAAAGATGACGGTTCCACGGCAAGCGGCTGCTGGATTTATTGCGGCATGTACCCGCCGGCCGGCAACCTGGCCAAACGGCGAACTCGGGAAAAATCAGGGATCAATCTGAACCTCGAATGGGGTTGGACGTGGCCGATGAACCGCCATATTCTGTACAACCGCGCTTCCTGCGATTTGGAAGGGAAGCCGTGGAATGACAAAAAGGCTCTCGTCCGCTGGGATGCTGAGAAGAAGGCTTGGACGGGGATTGACGTGCCTGATTTCATTGGCGGACGCGCGCCGGATGCGCCGCTGGGCACGGCGCCGTTCATCATGATCGGCGGCGGTCATGGCCGCCTGTTTGCTCCCGGTGGAATGACGGCGGAAGGACCGTGGCCGGAACATTATGAACCGTTGGAATCACCGGTGCAAAATATGATTGGTTCATCGCAAAACAATCCTCTGGCGGTTACTTTTAAATCCGTCTATGACAAATTCGCTGCCGTTGGTAATGCCGATTTCCCATACATGTGCACGACGTATCGGGTGGCTGAACATTACCAGAGCGGCAACATCACCCGTAAACTGACAACCACAGTCGAGGCCATGCCGGAACTGTTCGTGGAAATCGATCCGGAATTGGCCAAAGAAAAAAATATTGCTTTAGGCGACTGGGTGGAAGTATCATCGGCCCGCGGCAAGGTAAAAGCCAAAGCCTTCGTTACTCCCCGTATCCAGCCGTTCGTGGTAGATGGTAAGAAAATCCATCTTTTAGGGATGCCGTGGAACTGGGGCTTTACCGGCATTGACCCGATGAGTGAAACGAAGGATGTCCATGTGGCAAATCAGGTTACTTTGGCCGGCGGCGATCCGAATTCCCGGATACCGGAGTATAAATCGTTTATGGCCAATATAAGGAGGGTGTAGCCGATGGCAAGAGTCGCATATTATTTTGACAGCTCCAAGTGCGTTGGCTGCCATGGCTGCCAGATTTCCTGCAAACAGTGGAATCAGGAAAAAGCCGTAAAAACTCATTTTGAAACAGGCTACGGCAACCCGCCTGTGTTGAATCCGGATACCCGGATGATTATGCGCTACTATGAAGGCATGGAAAAAACGACAAACCCGATCAATCTCAATTTTTTGAAATTCCAGTGCTTTCATTGCGGTGACCCGGCGTGTGTAAAGGTATGCCCGAGCGGCGCATTGTCCAAGACGGAAAATGGGATAGTGGCTGTGGACCAGGACAAGTGCATTGCCTGCGGCTATTGCCACAACGCGTGCCCATTCACAATCCCGAGTATCGGAAAGTATGTAAATAAATGTGATATGTGCCTGAGCCGCACACAAAGCGGCAATGATAAAGAACGGACTTCCATCCCGGCCTGCGTAAAAACGTGTCCGGCCGGCGCCATGGAGTTTGGTGAGCGCACTGCCATGCTGGCTAAGGCGCAAAAACGAGTGGAATGGCTGAAATCCCGCGGGTACAAAGATGCTAATGTATATGAAGCGAATGGCGTGGGTGGCCTGGGCATTATTCCAGTGCTTAAATATTCACCGCAACAGTATGGTTTGCCGGCAAATCCGACGATTTCGGCCGAAATTACGGTTTGGAAAGATTACTTCAATCCGCTGGGGTTGGTTATGATGGCTGGCGCCTTCGGCATGACGATTCTGCATCGCCTGATGCAGCGGGGGCAGGACGAGAATCATTCGTCCGACCATGATAATGGCAGTGGGAAAGGGGAGGTGTAGATCATGAAAGGCTTTATTTTAAAACACGAAACGCCTACCCGGATCTTTCACTGGGTCAATTTGGTCGTCTTTCTTCTGTTGTTGTGTTCCGGACTGGCGATTTTCAGTCCCAAGTTACAGTTTCTGGCCCTCATTTTCGGCGGGCTGAAAAATGCGGCGGCGGTTCATCGGTACCTTGGCTATGTGTATATTGTTGTGCCGTTGATCTACATTGTCCTCAACTTTGGCTTGTTTAAACGGTTCTTGCATACAATTACGCACTATAGCGCGGATGATGTACAATGGCTGAAGGTGGGCGGCGGGTACCTGCGGCCGTTTCTTAAGGGTGAAGTTCCGCCTCAGGACAAATACAATGCCGGGCAGAAAATGCTCGGACTGATGGTTATTTTCTTTTCCTGCCTATTGGCGGCCAGCGGGTTGCTGATGATCTATTATCAAAATGTAGCGCCGGGTTTGGTTCGATGGGCGTATTTAATCCATTCCTTCTCGGGCATCTTCCTGGGTTGCGGCGTGATTGTCCATGGGTATTTGGCGGCCGTAAATCCGTCATCGAGCAAGGAACTGAAAACGATGTTGGGCAGTGGCTATATAGAAGAAGATTTTGCCAAACATCATAATAGCAAATGGTACCAGCAGGTTGTGGCGAAAAAATAACGTAGCATGAAAAGCGGGAGAAGCCGTTCTCCCGCTTTTTTACGGAACGAAGAAATGGGGCCTTTTTATGAATTTACAAGCGTTTGGGAGTAAATACCCTTTTCTGCAAGCCAATCTTCCGTTTTGGGAAAAATATCTAACCGCCGAAGCTAATGTGCAGAAACTTCTCCCGGCCATATTGGACGAAGCCGTATTGGAACAAATGGCCTTTCTTACCCACTTGGCCGAAGGAAAGCCGTTTCTTGACCGGCAACGAATCCGCTTATCCTCCGCGGATGCCGTGAAGTTGGTGGAGGCTTTTTGCAGTCCGTTTGGATTAGATGCAAAGTCAATTGCGTTTCCGGAAGAAATCCCGCTATTGGAGAAATTGGAAGTTTCTGCGGATGAGGCCGGTTTTGTCATTGAGGAACTCCATGCAATTATTGCGTCGTACATTGAAAGTGTAATCACTGCCGAGGAAGAGGATTCAATCAATTGGCTGGAGCCAAATTGTCCGATTTGCGGTGCTGAGGCGGGCATGGGACTCATTGCCCCTTCCGGCAAAAAGAATCTGGTGTGCAGTCATTGTCAGGCGGTATGGGTGTATTCCCGCATTGCCTGCGGTTTTTGCGGCCATGTGGAAGAACGGGGCGCTACGTTTTATACCGCGGAGGAAGAACCGGATTGGCTGGTAGAGACCTGTAAAGAATGTAAATCATATTTGAAAGTGTATGATATGCGAAAATCGTTCCCGGATATTATTACCTATCCTTTGTTTTCCCTAACATCGTGGAATTTGGATTTGAGCATGCGGGACCAGGATTTTGCCCCCGGCCTATTTCGCGTGTTCGAACGGGCCGGCTGGGTCAAAGCGCAGAATTAAAAGAATTAATTAAAAGTGAATAGAAGGAAAAATAGAATGTGTTATAGAATAATTTCTATAACACATTCTATTTTTTTAGAAAATTTATTGATTTTGTTTTTTGCGAGGGAGAGAACCAGAATGCGAATCTATTTTTCCAGTCCGTTGGCGAAAATCCTTGGTCAGTGTGATTGTGATATCGTTGTGCATGATACAATCACTGTGGAAGAGGTAGTAGGCCTTTTGGCCACGAAATTTGCCCGTACGTCAGTGTTTGCTAATGATTATCTGGGGAAACCATGGCTTCTAAATGGTCTCATTGTGTTGAAAAACGGCCGCTATTTATTGGGAGCGGAAGATCGTCTGGAAAATCAAGATGATTTGGAAATTATGCCGCCGATCATGGGCGGCATTGGCGGACTGACCACTGTGAAGGTAGGTAGTAGAAGACCAAATTGAAGGTAAAGTTTTTTATCCAACAAAAATGTAAACAATATTATGAATTGACAGAATATTTCTTTGGGCATACAATGAAGGTAAAGAACGCGATATTTTTCTTAGCCTTTATGATGTTGCGGCGGTTCGCCGTGATGGGAATGTTCTCCAGTCCATTGCCATGCCTGTCGCTAACGCTTCCAGGCACTTGCGTTGCGCGCCCCCGTGTTACGGCGCCTTCAATGGCCTCACTGCCTGTTTTGTAAGAAAAATATCGCGTATCTTTCTGCATAAGAGGTGGGCGTGTATGGAAAAAAAATCTTTTAATGCCGACCACAAAGGGAATGATTATGCTGAACCGAATGATGATCTTGTAAAGTCAGCCGGGAACGGGTGGCTGTTCAATTTGTCAAGGGAATTGGATGTTTCCTGCCGGGATCTTGGCTGGTTGCATGGGACTTGGGGCACATGGAACCAATGGTACAAAACGTACACGGTTCCGAAAAAAACGGAAGGTTTCCGGGTTATTTGCGCCCCCCAAGGATTGTTGCTGACGGTTCAAAGAAAGATCAACGATGTCATTCTGAAAGATGTAACATTGTCTTCGTGTTTCCATGGTTTTGTAAAAGAACGGTCCATTATTACTAATGCGGCTGCGCATGTTCAGAAAGAAGTACTTCTTTCATTGGATATAAAGGATTTTTTCTCCACGATTACAGCGAAACGGGTTTTTGGTGTTTTTAAGAGCCTGGGGCGTTCGCCGGAAGAAGCCCGGTTTTTGACCCGGTTGTGTACTTATAACGGTTGCTTGCCGCAGGGAGCCCCCAGTAGTCCGGCAATCGCCAATAGAGCCTGCAATCACATGGATAAGAGGCTGGCGAAGTTGGCGGAATATCATCGCGCGGCTTATTCACGGTATGCGGATGATCTCACTTTCAGCGGTGATAAGCCGGTTTTGCAGTTACTGCCGTTAATCAGGGAAATTGTTGTCGAAGAAGGATTTGTTGTTGCCGAGCATAAAACGCGGGTTGCCAAGCAAAATCAACGACAAGTAGTGACTGGGCTAACGGTAAATAGTGAAGTAAAAATCCGGCGGCGCGAAAAACGAAGAATCAGGTCGATTTTGCATCATGCAGCCTGCCGGCGCAGTACGACGAGTCATCAGGTTTCCATTGGCGTTCAGGAAATACGGGGGTATTATTCCTTTCTCAAGAATGTGGAGCCGGAGTACGCTGCCAAATTGTATCTTGATTTGCATGAAAAATATCTTATGCAGGACCTATCGCTGGGAACAAATCCCTTTTGGCTGTCGCAGCGGAGTTCTCGTTAAGCGAAAAACATTAGAAAACCCGGCTTGCGCCGAGCTTTAATAGCGACGGCGGAAGCAGTTGGTTGCACTTATGTATACCAGATATAATTTTATACTTTCTGGTATACTAAAAAAGCGGAACGGTTGAATGATTTCTTTCATTCAACCGTTCCGCTTTTTTGTGCAAAAGATTAAATTTTAGCTGTTTTCTATGCTTTTGGCGCACGGCAGTTTGTGATAATCAGATGGTTGACGGCTCGGTTGTTTCTGCTCCGCACATTATAAGTGTACTGCTTGTCAAAATCGAAAATAGAAAAAGTATCTGTTCCTTGGTACAACTGCTGGATGTACGCTGTTTTTTTGATAATCAGAATAAATTTAGCCGGAGTCTTTTTTAAGAAGTCAGCTAATCTTTGTTGATCCGATTTATCGAAAGAGACCCCTTCATAATCGGAAAAATCGGAATCGTACGGGGGGTCGAGAAATATAAAGTCATCGGCAGAAGGGTTAACCCGGTTAAGGCACTCTTCGAAGTCCAGATTATAGATTTCGATATCTTCAAAATGCCGGGTGATTTTCTGGCTAAACAAATAATTGATCTTTTTTTTGAAATCTTTCTTGTTGTAAGCGATCCCGCCATAGGGAATATTGAATTCCCCCTTTTGATTGTAGCGGAACATGGAGCCGTAGCAGTATTCCCGGATAAAATAAAAATTAGCGATTTTTTCTTCCAACGATACTGTTTTTGCGTTTTCCCGCTGTAAGGCGATGTCATTGTACAGATTGCGAAAATACATGTAGAAGCCGCTTCTGAAGCCGGTTTCCATATTGTTTTGCAGATCGGCATCGCTTAACGGTGTGCCTGCTTTTTTTTCAATCTTTATCATTCGTGTGATTTTCGCCAAGACATTATTCTGAATTTCTTGAAAGAAAGTTTGTTGATCGAGAATGATTTTGGGACTGAACGAGGCGAGAAATGATTGCTTGCAGCGGGTTAAAATTTCTGCTATCGCACAAGGTAAGGCTGCAGAAGAAACGGTTTGCTGGCGGTATTCCCTGTATATTGTGTATAAATCAGGATACATTTTGTAAAAA
>CAYUNV010000126.1:0-9292 GCA_964446265.1 uncultured Negativicutes bacterium
TAGGTTTACTTTAACTGGATCTGCCTATCCCCTTAGGGCGACTGGCCGAAGGGAATGTGCCGTGTAGGTTCCTCTGTCCCGGATGGGGTAATATAAACCGTCTGCAGAGGACAGTAGACCGACTTATTACGGATGGAGGGATTGACATGGAAAAAATCAATGATGCTTTAGGAACGGTAAACCGGGGAAACCCTGCGGGGTCCGGTTTATGTACTTTATGCCGGGCTGATTGCGTGGGGAAATGTGAAACCTGGTTAGCCAGCATTAAGGGCAGAAAACTTTTGTATCCACGTGATTTTGGCTTAATAACAGCCGGAAGTCCCAATAATTGTCCGACCGGTGTATCGTACGACGCTCTCCGCATTCAAGGGTATAACTACGGCGCAGAAGGATTAACGCAAGGTCTATCCAACAGTGAAGATGATTGTATTTTCCCGAATGTCAGCACCGAATGTGAATTTGGCAATACCACAAAAACGAAATGCCGAGTGCCGCTAATGACCGGTGCTCTTGGTTCTACTTTCATTGCCGCTAAATATTGGGAATCATTTGCCATTGGAGCCGCATTGGTCGGTATCCCAATCGTTATTGGCGAAAATGTTGTCGGAGTAGATAAAAATTCAAATTTAGCGAATGGCAAAATTATTTCTTCCCCGGAATTAGACCGCCGTATTGATTGTTATTTGCGCTACCACGACGGTTATGGCGCAATTATCGTCCAGATGAATATTGAAGATACCAGAAACGGCGTTGCCCAATACATAGTGGACAAATACGGCGACAAAGTTGTGATCGAATTGAAATGGGGGCAGGGAGCCAAAGATATCGGCGGAGAAATTCAGGTAACCGATCTTGATTATGCCTTGTTCTTGAAAAACCGCGGCTATGTTGTTGACCCCGATCCTACAATACCAGAAGTCCAAGAAGCGTTTCAGTCCGGGGCCATTCAAAGCTTTGCCCGGCACAGCCGGTTAGGATACACAAATCTTTCAGCGGCGGATCAGGTAAAAGAAAACTTCATGAACGCAGTTGCCTACTTGCGGAAAATTGGCTTCAAACGGATTACCCTAAAAACCGGAGCTTATGGCATGGAAGGCCTGGCTATGGCGATAAAATACGCAAGCGAAGCAAATCTGGACTTGCTTACCATCGATGGAGCCGGCGGCGGAACCGGCATGAGTCCATGGAACATGATGGATCATTGGGGTGTCCCTTCTATTTTGCTTCATGCCAAAGCCTATGAATACGCTAAAATATTGGCCGATAATGGAACGAAAGTTGTTGATATGGCCTTTGGCGGAGGCTTGGCGCGAGAAGACCATATCTTTAAAGCCTTGGCATTGGGTGCGCCATTTGTCAAACTTGTTTGCATGGGCCGCGGCATGATGATCCCTGGCTTCCTGGGCTCCAACATCGAAGGCGCGCTGCACCCGGAACGCCGATCAAAAGTTTCTGGAAACTGGGAAAAACTTCCTTCCAGCGTCCACGAACACGGAAAAATTGCTTCGGAAATTTTTGCCGGCTATTATGATGTTCAGAAAAAAGTCGGCAAAGCGGAAATGAAAAATATCCCGTACGGCGCGATTGCAATGTGGACTTGCACAGATAAATTGCAAGCCGGCTTACAGCAGTTCATGGCCGGAGCGCGTAAATTTTCAATCTCCGCTATTGCCCGGAACGATATTGCATCGGTCAACCGCGAAACGGAACGCGAAACAAATATTCCCTTTATATCCGATGCTCAAAACGAACGGGCTTATGCAATTTTAAAATCATAGAAGCCTGAATACACATTTTTATCGTCAATAAACTAACCTATCTGACAATGGATAAGCTCCGGCCGTTATGACCGGAGCTTATCCATTATTTACGTAAATCGTAATCCATACCCTTTTACAACCGTATTAACTTTAGCTAATATCATAATCTTTGTAGTATTGGCGTTTCGGAAACAAAACAACGAAAATCATACCCGCCACAAATCCTCCAATATGCGCCCACCACGCAACATTCGATCCGGCAGTTGTCAAAGCCGCGGTCCCGCTTAACAATTGCAAATAGAACCAGAAGCCGATAAATAAAAGCGCAGGGATGTCTATAATCGTCAGGAAAAAGAAAATCGGTACAAGCGTACTCACCTTGGCCCAAGGAAAACACAGTACATATGCCCCAAGCACGCCGGAAATCGCCCCGCTTGCCCCTATTGTCGGGATTTGCGAAGTGGGGTCAATCATAACTTGAGCCACATTTGCCACAATCCCACACAAAATATAGAAAAGTAAAAATTGGCCATGCCCTATTCGATCTTCAATGTTATCCCCAAAAATTTTCAAATACCACATATTTCCGATTATATGCAGCCAGCCGCCATGTAAAAACAAATTTGTAATAAGCGGTATATATATTCCAACATGAAGTGGATTTTGCGTCACTCCTTGTACAATTTCAGCCGGAACTAATCCAAAGTCAAAAATGATACGCTGCAACATGGGATCGCCGATAACAACTTCCCGGTAAAAAACATATACATTCAATAGAATGATCCCATACATGACAAACGGCTTGGAATAAGTGGGGTTATTATCCCTAATTGGAATCATTTTTTCACCTTCCCCCAGCAAGGATAAGATCCGTTTGGGCAAAAGAAATTATCGCCACATGGCCATCATGTTTCTATCTATGTTAATATATACTATCAAATTCGGCTCAAAAAAGGAATTTCCTGTCTCAAAAAGTTTTTTTGGCATCCACCCAAATATTTTATGTATTGGACGCATAATGAGGAAAATTATATTCTTTCTGGCGTACTCAAAAAAAATAAAGGACAAAGAGCTGTGCGCTTTGTCCTTTACTATTTTTTATTAAATATTCAACGTTGCAAAATAATCATCAACCGTTTCAGCCCTACGGATCAATTCTGCTTTACCGGACGGCTTCAGAAGCAATTCGGCCGACCGCAGCTTGCCGTTATAATTGAAACCCATAGCAAATCCATGCGCCCCGGCATCATGGATAACTACTATATCCCCTACATCCATAACCGGAAGTGCTCGATCCACAGCAAACTTATCATTATTTTCGCACAAAGATCCCGTCACATCATACACATGATCCACGGGAAGGTTCTCCTTACCGACTACTGTGATATGATGATAGGCCCCGTACAATGCCGGTCGCATTAAATTGGTCATACAAGCATCAAGACCCACATAATTTTTATAAATTTCTTTTTTATGAAGAACCGTTGAGACCAAGTATCCGTACGGGCCGGTAATCATACGGCCGCATTCCATAGCAATGCGCAGCGGATGAAGATCATTGGCGATAATCTTGTCTTCATAAACCTTTTTAATTCCCTGGCCTACATACTGCAAATCAACTGCTTGCTGTTCAGGCTTGTAAGGAATGCCGATACCACCGCCCAAGTTGACAAATTCAAACTTGATGCCCACTTCTTTATGGATATCGACAATCAGATCAAACATCATGCCGGCTGTTGCTATGAAACTGTCAGGGTTCAATTCATTCGAAATCACCATCGTGTGAATGCCGAAACGCTTAACGCCTTTTTGTTTCATGATATGGTAAGCTTCAACGATCTGTTTGCGGGTTAAACCGTACTTAGCTTCTTCCGGATAACCGATAATCGTATTGCCGCTTTGCATCAACGGACCGGGATTATAGCGAAAGGATATAATATCAGGTATACCGGCATGTTTTTCTAAAAATTCGATATGACTGATATCATCCAGGTTGATAATTGCTCCCATTTCCCGAGCTTTGAGATATTCCTCCGCCGGCGTATCATTCGATGAAAACATGATATTTTCACCGGTAATACCGCTCATCTCCGCTAACATAAGCTCTGGAAGAGAACTGCAATCTGCTCCAACCCCCTCTTCCCTCAATAATTTTAAAATTGACGGATTCGGAGTTGCCTTGACGGCAAAATATTCTTTGAACTCAGGCGCCCAGGAAAAAGCCGCCAACAATTGCCGAACATTTTTCCGGATCGCTTCTTCATCGTAAATGTGAAATGGGGTAGGATATTGGCGGATTATCTCTGCCAGTTGTTCTGGGGTAAACGGTATCTTTTTCTCTGTCACAAATCAGCGCCTCCTGTTTTTGAATCAAGCAACTGGAGAATACAAATTTTCCAGCAAATAATTATTCTTTCAGCATACACTCCGGTTGGAAATAACCATCCTGCATACGCTTCTATCCTATTTTACACTTGATAACTAATGTTTTAATTCTAAGCTACTCAGCCGTTGCTGTCAATCATTCAATAATTCTCACATTTCAAAAATTGCCAATAACTTTACTTTCGCTACTATAAAATAATACTTGACAGTTGTTAATTTATAATGTATTCTAGAATCAGTTCTAGAGCATATTATAAATTAACAACTGAATTCTACCACAATACCCAACAACACATCAAATTGCATTATGTTTAGAAAGGAGGGCATTCCATGTTTGAAGCACTCACAGGCGGCGTAGGTGTCGCTTACCTGTCCGGCAATCAGAAAGACCGCATGGACATGTTGAAATTTATATTTGCTATTAATGTTTTTTGGATGGTTAGCGTCTTTTGTATTACAAGTTGGCTTTGTCTCTAATACCCTGAACATATTTAACGTAAAGAGTGCAAGTTTTACCGCATGCGGTAAAACTTGCACTCTTCTTTCTGTCTGCTTGGGGTTTATTTGCCACTCCCTATCATTCTCCAATGGCTTCAATCAAAGAGGTAATTTCTTGCTTTACTTCTGTTAAATCAATCGGCTGATTGGATGCCAGTGTGTATTCGAAATAATCCTGCATCTCATCGATTTTATCAATTATTTCCTCCTCTTCCGTACCGATAGAATCTTTGACTGCCTCAAGGGCAATAATCGCTTGCTCGATTTCTTCCGCTTCAATCTGTTCTTGGGCCGCCATTTTCTTCAACAGGGATATTGCTTTTTTAATTTGATCCATAGTAATTCCTACCTTTCATAAATCCTATTCAATTTCTCCATAACACGCTCATGAGCTTTACCCAATATAACGAGAGCTAAAATAGCGCCAATTAAAGCATATGTCATGTCCCATTGGGCATCCCATATATCGCCTTGGCTTCCCAGAAAAGAATCTGCAGTTGCTCCGAGCGCTTTTGCCATGGCAAACTCAAACAATTCATACGCTGCACTTAACGCTAAACAAATATTGACAATAATGAAATTCAGCCACTTTCCCTGCTTCAAAGGAGTCTGCCTTAACAAAACTTCACGAGAGATAATCGCGGGAAAAAAACCCTGGGCAAAATGTCCAACGCGGTCATAATAATTACGATCAAGAAGAAAAGTATCGCGTATCCAGTTAAAAAGAGGCATTTCAGCATAGGAATAATGCCCCCCAATGATTAGAATGACTGCATGGATCCACATTAACGTATAAACAAAATTAGAAAATGCAAATCGGGGATATAAATAAATCAAAACAACGATTCCGATCAATACCGGCAGAACTTCCAAAAACCAGGTAAATAAATCGTAAGGATTGATTACTGACCACAGCAGGAATAACAAGATGGAAACCAGCAGGATCAGAGGATATGTTTTTTTATCCGTAAGCATTGAATACACTCCTCACACAACACTCTTTGTTCATAATGTAAAATCCGCAGTCTTTGTTCTGAATTTTCAATTTTTAGCAGGATTTATAGATCTTTTGTCAAAATGGATATAATAAAATCATTAATTAATAATTAAAGGAGAACAAGTCAAAATCCTCCAAAACAGGAACAAAAACAGAAACCTTATCCCTATAACGAGGAGGAATACGAAATGAAAACGGATTGGCGAATTACCGACAACCGATATCTTCTCGATAATGAATACGATGGTTACATGTTGCTCGAGTGCCTGAAATGCGGCGCCCAAGAACAAGTCAACTACCTGGATAGCGACCCACAGGAGATGATTGACACCGAAATAACAGCTATTATTGCTGCTCATAAATGTATATAACATACATAACAAGCACAACAAGCGAAGCCGCCTTTTGGCGGTCTTCGCTTCTTCTCTCCGCTGGCAATTTTTTATACTCCTTTGACTAAGTATCCTTTTTTAACGGAGCAGACTTTTGGCAAATGAGCGAAGGAGGTGCAGAATGAAAACGTTTTTAATCAGTATATCACTAATTTTCAACCTCATTATGCTGTCACTCTTCGTGTTCTTTATTTATACAAAAGGAGGGCTTCCTTACTTAGCGGAAAAACTCACGCAAACCCGGGAAACCGCTCGAAGTAAGTTGGCTAGCAGTCAGCAACCCGTAGAAAAATTTTCTGATTTGACAACAATAAAACTTATGCCCGCCGAAACAGATCGAGGAATGCCTTTAATGCAAGTATTAAAAGAAAGAAAATCAGGCAGAAGCTATGCAGACCAGGAATTTACTCTTCAGGATTTATCAAATCTGTTGTGGGCTGCCGACGGGATAACCCGCGAGAACGGGAAACGCACTGCGCCTTCAGCCAGAAACTTGCAAGAATTCACAATTTATGTAATTGTAAAAGATGGAATTTATAGCTATGATCCGGTAAATAATGAATTGATACCTATCATTGCCGGTGATTTCCGGAAATATGCCGGATTGGACACCTACGTCGCAACTGCACCGGTAAATTTAATCTATGTTGACAACCAACGAAAGCGAAAAAATGACAATAGCCAACCTGGATGTAGGATTTATTGCCGAAAATGCTGCCTTGTTTTGCACTTCGGAAGGCTTCGTATCCGTACCTCGCCTTTACATAGACAAAGACAAACTTGCGCAAATCCTAAAACTGCGTCCTGAGCAAAAAATTATCCTAGGGACAACCGTCGGCTATCGCAAAACAAATAATTAGAAATCCCGGCTTGCACTTATGTCCATCGGATAAAATATTATACTTTCCGATGGACTTAGAAAACCCGGTTCCTGCCAGTGTGATAAAATTGGCAGGAACCGGGTTTTTTCATCATTTCGCTTCGAGCGGATACCCGGCTTTTTTCCAGGCATCATAACCTCCTAGCAAAGCATGGACATCGGTAAAACCGTCTCTGGTCATTATGTTCGCCACACGGGCGCTCGTGTATTCTTTGTGTCAAGTGCAATAAGTAACTACCGGCCTTGTTTTATCCAGAGTTTTCATAAACGCTTTAATAGCTTCGTCGTCATTAGGATTAACTCTCACACTGCCCATTATTTTCCGGTTGCTCTTCTCATAAGGCTCATCCTGCCTTACATCGACAATCAGTATGTCTTCGGATTTCATCCTTGTCATAAGGTCTTCCGGAGAAATTCTGGCTGCAGGCACTTTGTTCACCTTCCTTGCAATATTTATACTACCATACCAGAAAACTTCTTGTTAGCTGCCATTATAATTATTGTAACATAAAATTTTGCAGAATATTTCAAAAACATTTATTTCAAACGTTTCCCAGTTTCCAGCATTGCCATGCTAATACGAGAGCTATGTATAGTCATATTGCTTTCTGAGCTTCAAACCGTACTGTCTTCGCCATTTCTTGCAGCGTTTCCAGGATCTGCTGAGTTAAGCAAATGAATTCATGTTCTACAGAAGCCATCTTTTTTTCAGAAATATCCGGAGTTGAAAAAATTACCGGGGGATTGTTCTGAAACCCTTGATGATGCAAGTTTGTAAATTCGAACTCCAGCAAAACATTATCAATTTCGTCAATGTGCCTTAGTTCTGTACTTGTCAAATCATCAATTCCAAACTTGGAATAAATTACTTTTTGCAGATTCTGTTCAATTTTCTTGTAGTCTTCCAGAAAAAGTTTAACCGGCCTAGTGATATCAGAAATATAGGCCTCGCTGGCATCATGCAGCAAACAAGCCAATCGGACTCTTGCAGACAAGCCTCTCGCTTCCGCTTCTTGCGCACAATTAATGGAGTGCTGTGCGACGCTGTAGAAACTTTTGAAGTGGCCGTTTGCCCGGCACATTTGTGATAAAGCGTGGGCAATATCTTCCATTTTCACCTCATCGACATGAGGTGCTAAAGGATAAAACATCGTATTCGTATACGTTAAAATCGGATTATTTCTCGGCATGACTTTAGAAAATACTCCTTCTATCTAATTTCCTCGTTCACAGTGAATGGGAAAAATCAGTTGGCTTAACCGTATGAATCACAAAGATTCAGCCATTCATATTTACAATCCAGGCATCTTGTATATAATCATCAACTATTTGTTTTGATAAATTAAACCAACTGCTGCACTCATCCAGCAACACCGAATCACCGGTTACGATTCTCGCTTTTTGGGCCAGACTAATATCGGAATTTGGCACCAGTTCCACTGCAACAGGGATGCCCCAGCCAACGGAGTGTTCTAATATCTTATTCCTTAACTTACCAGAATTTGAGACCGGTGCATCAAGAAAAAATTTCACTTCCGGTACCGCAAACCTGTGCAATGATTCGCCAATCAAATGTAAAGCCGTATCTGTTTGCCCAATGATACTATACGTTCCCCGCAAACCTGCCAGATCTCTTAAAACGCCGTCATTGCCAAGGATTAATACGCTGCCGGAGAGGGCTACTTCAAGAGTGATAATTAAATTGAAACCATCGATATAAATACAATTATCTTTAGCAAATTCCAACGAAAGCATGGTTGATTTTCTTTGTTCATACTGTCGTTTGGAAGCGGTTGCCCTTTGCAGGGCTATCCGTTGGCGGGACGATAGCTGATAATGCCCGCCAACGAAATCGATGGCTCCGCCCATTTTATACCCTCTATCCAACAACCATTGAACGTCCTGCTGGGCCAAACGAAGTTTTTCTATATTTTTTTCAGAAAACCATTTCGGATCTTCGGCATCAAACCCTCGTCTGGTTTTTTTTGGAGTCAAACTTAGCCCTCCCGCTGTACAACTACAGTCACTATACAAATAACATATTTAGCGATAATTCAAAAACGGGGTTTTCACAGTAATCGGCGACGTATTATTAGCAATCGTCAACACTGCTCCCGGTCGATAGGAAAACACATAGGCAAATTCCCGTCCGGCGTAAGTGATCGCCCGGTATTGAACAGTAATAGTTTGCTCGCTTATTACCGGGAATGAAAATTGGTGGCTTTGTTCCCCCATTGAAGTGAAGGTAAAGGAATCCAGAGTTTGGTTTCCTGCTTTAATATCCACTACGACGGATTTTAGCGCGTAAACAGTCACTGTTTCTTCCCCGCCATAAGAAGTGGAATAATAAGACGTCCAAAAGTTTGTTCCTTCAATCTTG
>CAYUNV010000127.1:0-9270 GCA_964446265.1 uncultured Negativicutes bacterium
TCGTTGACTTGTCCAATGCCAGCCAAAAGAACAACGGCAGGTATGATTTTTCCGAACGTATAAACAGGCACGGTTTGGCCAAAATCAGTACAAGTGGGCATTCGGGAAATTATTTTGCTGATATAACCGTCCAACGCCTGGTCGATTTCCAACAGTATAGGGTTTTCTGTTTCATCCTTAAAAATAGGCACAATTAAAACATCACAGGGAATATTTACATATGAATCTTGCGTTAATGTAATTTGCACAATGTCACTTCCTATGTTCATTACTATATTTTCTCGAGGAAAAGGTCAAGCTGTTGAAAAAGACCAATTTGCGTAAGAAAGGCTTTATCAGCTTGTTTGGCACAAGAAATCATGCTTTCCAAGCCACGCCATTTTAGCATCTAGGCTTTTTTCAACAGCTTGTCATACTGATTGAAAATTAATAATGGTTTTACACAACACTTTCTACTCCTAAATTAACCAGTATATTCATACTTTTTTGGTTAACGAGGTTCAACAATCAACTTGATTGCTGTTCGTTCTTCCCCATCAATCAAAATGTCGGTAAAAGCAGGGATGCAGATTAAATCGACTCCATGAGGGGCTACAAAACCTCTGGCAATTGCTACCGCTTTTACAGCTTGATTGAGTGCTCCTGCTCCAATCGCTTGCATTTCGGCTCCGCCGCGTTCTCTTAAAACTCCCGCTAAAGCACCTGCTACAGAATTAGGGTTAGATTTTGCTGATACTTTTAACACATCCATAACGACTAGTACCCTCCTTTATTTCATTTAAGCTGGGATTATACCTGCTCTATAAGTACTAATTCGTTATTCACCAGATAATTCCTTTTTTGTAATTCAAAAAAATTAAACAATTTGAAAATTATGCATTCGTTTTTTCCGAAATCCGTTGAACGCTTATTGCCTTTTTCGATGTTTCATCAATATCAACAATAATTGCGTTAAAAATGTTTGGACCGTGTGCCAAAGAAAATTTTACCGGAAGTCCGGTAACAAATTTTTGTATAATAAGATCTTTTTCAACGCCGAGAACTGCATTCCAAGGTCCAACCATTCCTAGATCGGTAATGTATGCTGTACCAGCAGGCAATATTCTTTCATCTGCCGTTTGAATATGTGTGTGCGTTCCTGCTAAACAAGAGATTTTTCCATCAAGATACCAGGCTAAAGCCATTTTTTCTGAGGTTGCTTCTGCATGAAAGTCAATGATATATAGATCAGCTTGATCACGAAGCTGATCCAGGATATTGTCAATGGTTCGGAATGGGCAATCAACAGGCGGCATAAAGGTACGACCGGCTAAACTAATGATTGCCAGAGTCACGCCTCTTATTTTCAGTAAAGAATAAAAACGGCCCGGAGTTCCAGGAGGATAATTAGCAGGGCGCAATAATTTTTCAGCAGAATCGATAAACGAAAAAACTTCTTTTTTATCCCATATATGGTTTCCACTAGTAATTGCGTCGATGCCCATTGCCAGCAATTCATTATAGATCGGCTGCGTAATCCCAGTACCGCCAGCTGTATTTTCGCCGTTGGCAACCACCACATCGACTTCATACTGTTTTGTCAAAAGCGGTATGAAATGAGCGGCAGCCTGTCGTCCGGAACGGCCGCAAATATCGCCAAGCATTAGTATTTTCACGATAGACCTCCATATAGTTAGAAAACCCGGCTTGGGCCGAGCTTTTATAGCGACGGCGGAAGCCGCTGGTTGCACTTATGCACATCAGGTAAAATTATATATTTTCTGATGTGCAAAGAAAAATGTATTTTGCAGTCGTTCATTTGTTATAAACAATTACCCTACCATCTTCACGGATACCCACTAAGCGACGGCCAGAACTATTACGAGTCGCATTATTCAGCATATTATCAATTAACTCGTCCTGTAAATATAATTCTTCTTCCAGGAAAGCCTCACTCGTTTCAATAATTAACGAAGATCGAAAATGTTCTTTTAAAAGAGCGATTGTTAGAGCAATTTCCCCTTTTGACAAGGTTCGAACATCACGGATTATATGAAGCATAGCCACCGTGTCATACATGCTTAACTGAATATCAATCGTTTTATCGTTAATTCCCTCGATTGTGTGATAAACAGCGATGCTGTCAAGCAATACTTTTCGCACTTTAGCAAATTCGGTTTTTGATGGTATGCCTGATAACATAAAATTCTGTCGTAAAATATGAGTTTGTGGATCAAAACTGATAGACGTAATTTCCGGATACCGGATTAAAATAGAAATCAGCAGGTTTACACCGTCAGTAACCTGTTGATCATTGTCTGGAATTAATTTCGGCATAGCGTTCACCATCCAAGCATGTCTAATGTTATAGTGCGATTATACACCATCCAAAGCGGAATGAAAAGGCCAGGCAATGAAAACACTAGACCTCTTCCAAGCGCATACTAATGTCGGCTGCTTTAACAGAGTGGGTAAGCGCGCCGCTGGAAATAATATTTACACCGGCAGAAGCCAACTCTTTGATCCGCTCTAAGGTTACGTTGCCTGATACTTCAACTAAGGCTTGGTGACCAATCAAGGTCGTAGCTTCCCGAATCATCGACAGCGGCATATTATCCAGCATGATTATATCGACGTTCGCAGACAGGGCAGTCTTCACTTGTTCAAGAGTTTCAGTCTCCACCTCGATTTTTAGGTAAGGGGATATGACTCTGCGCACCTTGGTTACTGCCTGCAAAATTCCGCCCGCTGCTTTTATATGGTTATCTTTGATTAAAACCATTGTATCCAAACCGTAACGATGATTTTTTCCTCCACCTATGACCACAGCGTATTTTTCCAACATCCGCAAACCTGGTGTCGTTTTACGGGTATCCACAATCAATGTCCCGTAACCCTCACATGCTTCAACATACTTTCTTGTTTCGGTTGCTATGCCACTCAGGTGCTGTAAAAAGTTTAATGCAACTCGTTCTCCTGTGAGCAAAGAACGGGTTGGTCCTTGAAGAACAGCAAATTTTTGGCCATTTTGAACTGGATCGCCGTCAGCGCATTGAAAGGTAATGGTTACTTTGTCATCAATCAAGGCAAATACACGCGAAAACACTTCTGTTCCGGCTGCAATCATGTCTTGTTTTGCTAAAAGATATCCTTTGGACATATGGTTTTGGGGAAAGATTGCCTCACTGGTAACATCACCGATGCCAATATCTTCAATCATGGCTCTTTTTAACAAATCATCCAATGCTAATTTGTTCATCCAACTATTACCTTCCTTTCATTACCGTCAAACTATTTTTTCCTTTATATGATATTGTTGAAATTGACCGTGTAACTATGCGGCTTTATATGGGTGTCGCTTTAATTTAATTCTATAATGCAGTATTTGTCAAGCTGGGTTAAATGGCAATAAAACAACAGCACCCGCTTAACCATAAAGGTTTAAGCGGGTGCTCGTCAGCAACATTTTACAGGACTATCTTATTTAGCATAATCAACTGCTCGAGTTTCGCGAATAACAGTAACTTTAATTTGTCCCGGATATTCAAGTTCACTTTCGATTTTCTTAACGATGTCTCTTGCAAGTCTAACCGAAACGACATCATCAATTTTATCCGGTTTAACCATAATCCGTATTTCGCGACCTGCTTGAATGGCGAATGATTTATCTACACCCTCAAACGATTCGGCAATTTCTTCTAACCGTGTCAACCTTCGCAAATAACTTTCCAAAGTCTCGCGGCGCGCTCCTGGACGAGCTGCCGATACAGCATCTGCAGCCGCAACTAAAACTGCTTGAACAGTTGTTGCTTCCTCATCTCCATGGTGAGCGGCAATTGCGTTGATAACTTCAGGAGTTTCCCGATATTTGCGCGCTAAATCAGCTCCAATAGTAACATGAGGCCCTTCAACTTCGTGGTCAACTGCTTTGCCAAGGTCATGTAACAGTCCGGCTCGCTTTGCTAACATAACATCTACGCCGAGTTCCGCGGCCATTACACCTGCCAAATGGGCAACTTCAACGGAATGTTTTAGTACATTTTGGCCGTAGCTGGTACGATATTTCAAGCGGCCAAGCAGTTTAATGATTTCGGGGTGAAGTCCATGGACTCCTGTTTCAAACGTAGCCTGTTCACCGGCTTCTTTAATCTTTTGCTCCACTTCTTTTTGCGCTTTTTCAACCATTTCTTCGATCCTTGCTGGATGGATCCGGCCATCAGAAATCAATTTTTCCAAAGCAAGTCTCGCGACTTCCCGACGGACAGGATCGAAGCCGGATAAAATAACCGCTTCGGGAGTGTCATCAATAATAAGATCAATGCCGGTAAGGGTCTCCAACGTACGAATGTTTCTGCCTTCGCGTCCGATAATTCTGCCTTTCATTTCATCGTTAGGCAATGCTACAACAGAGACGGTCGTTTCCGCCACATGGTCAGCAGCACATCTTTGGATTGCCAATGAAATGATTTCACGCGCCTTTTTGTCAGCTTCTTCCTTCGCTTGTTGTTCCAAATCTTTAATCATCATTGCAGTTTCGTGCTTAATTTCTTGCTCTACGTTTGCTAACAGGACCTTTCGGGCTTCTTCCGATGTCAATCCTGATAATCTTTCTAACTCTGAAAGCTGTTTTTCGTATAATTCCTGAATTTTCTCTTGACTTTTATCCAACTCAGCTTCTTTTCGGCCGAGAGATTCTTCCTTTTTTTCCAGAGAATCTATCTTTCGGTCAAGATTTTCTTCCTTTTGCACCAAGCGGCGTTCCAAGCGCTGTAATTCGTTACGGCGTTCTTTTGCCTCCCGTTCGAATTCAGTTCGGGAGCGATGAATTTCTTCTTTCGCTTCCAGCAACGCTTCTTTCTTTTTGGCCTCGCCACTGCGTTCAGCATCCTCAAGTATTTTTTTTGCAGCATTTTCTGCTGTCGAGATTTTGGCTTCCGCAATATTTTTGCGTATCCAATAACCTGCTCCAGCACCAACACACGCTGCAATAACGACACCTATAATAGTTTCAATACCGATTGTATTCACCTCCTTTTTAATTATGTTAAGGTAAGGGTAAAGCCGAGCGTTAACTCGGCTTTAAAAAACTTAGCTACCGATTGATCCCTTAGCAATCAGCATTTTTTACCAGGTTACAATTAGGATGCCATATAATTACATGTTTCACCATATTTATTTTAATTGTTTTTGAAGCAAGTGTCAAGCTACCTGTCCGTTTGCTCATTTTTCAATTGATCACAAACCCGGCTAATTACAGTGCTTGAGAAGCCTTTATTTGCTAAAAAGCGACAAAGTTTTAATTTTTCTTGAATGTTATAATATGGGAATTTTTTGCAAGCAGCAGCAATTGCTGACTGAATTTCCGTTTTTGGATCAAAGACTTGTATCGTTTGTTGAATAATCGCTTCCGGAATGCCTCTTTGGCGCATTTTGCTTATGATGCCATTCCGGCCATGTTTGCCGTTTCGTGTCAATTTATCCACTATTGCACTTGCCAGTTTTTCATCATCCAAATAACCGTAAGTTTTAAGATGATGGATTATTTCTTGTATAATTTCATTCGGACAGCTACGTTGGTTTAATTTTTGTTCTATTTCCTGTTCAGTAAGAGCGCGAAAAGTCAATGCCCGGATAGCGACGTCCAATGCCGCTTGTTTGTTAGTTACCGGCTTCAGCGGTCGTATCATCAAGCGAGTTTTCCGGTTTTACTGCGTCAGTAAATACCATTTCACGAATTTTTGTTTCAATTTCAGCGGCGATCGCAGGGTTTTGTTTGAAGAAATCTTTGACATTTTCACGACCTTGTCCGAGTCTGTTTTCACCATAAGAATACCAAGCACCGCTTTTCGTGATAATATTCAAATCAGATCCGATATCGACGATACATCCTTCCCGCGAAATCCCAAGGCCATACATAATGTCGAATTCACCTTGTTTAAACGGTGGCGCAATTTTATTTTTAACAACCTTTACTTTTGTACGATTTCCAATGGTATCGTTTCCTTGTTTGATTGCTTCCGTTTTGCGAACTTCCAAACGGACAGAGGCGTAAAATTTTAAAGCGCGTCCACCGGTCGTAGTTTCAGGATTTCCGAACATAACACCAATTTTTTCCCGGATTTGGTTAATAAAAATAGTTGTTGTTTTGGATTTGCTAATGATCCCCGTTAGCTTTCGCAGTGCCTGAGACATGAGTCGGGCTTGTAAACCAACGTGCGAATCTCCCATTTCACCTTCAATTTCTGCTTTTGGAACTAATGCTGCAACCGAATCGATAACGATTACATCGATTGCGCCGCTGCGAACCAATGCCTCCGCAATATCCAGCGCTTGTTCCCCATTATCAGGTTGCGAAATTAACAAATTTTCCACATCAACACCAAGACGTTTTGCATATTGTGGATCGAGAGCATGTTCTGCATCGATGAAAGCGGCAATTCCTCCGATTTTTTGAGCTTCGGCTATTACATGCAATGCTACTGTTGTTTTGCCGGAGGATTCCGGACCGTATATTTCAATTACCCGTCCGCGCGGCATACCGCCAGCACCTAACGCAATATCAAGCGATAATGCTCCGGTTGGGATTACTTCAATATTCATTTTGGCGGCAACTTCACCTAACTTCATAATTGAACCTTTGCCAAAGTCTTTTTCAATTTGCCGCATAGCATTTTCTAATGCTTTCATTTTATCCATACTATATTCACTCCCTTATCACTTCTATGTCAATTATACAAACGTTTGTTCGTAATGTCAATGAAAGGATAAAATTCCCAATTATAAGCGGGCCTTGGCGGGTTCAACGTTAATCTTATAACCTTTAATGCTATTTTTGTGCATAGCCGATATTACGCGTTCGGCTACACTTTCGGCGACTTCTACGAAAGAAAATTTTTCATAGATGTTAATAATGCCGATCTGGCTGCCGGCAATATCGGCTTCACTGGCAATTGTCCGTATAAAATCTTCCGGGCGGATTTTCTGTGCTTTGCCGATATTAATAAATAGACGTACCATGCCAGGAGCGCCGCCAGTATTTGAAAATGTTGTTTTTTCTTCAATCGTTGGAGCAGGCTTAACCCCTTCTTGAAATAGTTTTAAAGCAGCGGCGGCAATATCCAATGCATCATATTGTTCTGTTAGATCGGCAACAATTTTTTGATAATCTGCGTACTTACCTTGTTCGATGATGTGAATGAGATTCTTTTTAATCATTTCGCGTCTCCGGTCTAGTACTTCAGTTGGAGACGGAAGTTGACGCCGTAATATCCGTGTCTTAGCCATACGTTCGATTAACTTCAGTTGTCTGAATTCACGAGGATTGATAAATGTAATTGCAGTTCCTTTATGCCCTGCCCGTCCCGTTCGGCCAATGCGGTGAACATAGGCTTCTGGATCTTGTGGTATGTCGTAATTCACAACGTGTGTAACTTGTTCGATATCAAGGCCTCTGGCAGCAACATCGGTAGCAATTAGTATTTCCAGCTTTCCGTCCCGGAATTTTTTCATGACCCGGTCACGTTGCACTTGGCTTAAATCTCCATGCAGGCCATCTGCCATATAACCGCGTGCTTGAAGGGAGGACACCAATTCGTCAACCCCTTTTTTGGTCCGGCAAAAGATGATCAGCCTTCCCATTGTTTCAGCGTCCAGTACCCGGCATAAGCCATCAAGCTTATCCGTGATTTCATAGTAAAATTGATCGGTAAGGGGAACGGTAAGCTGTTCCCTGCTAATACTGACATTGATTGGATCTTTCATATACCGACGGGCCAACATGGCAATCGGCGGCGGCATTGTAGCCGAAAATAAAAGAGTTTGACGATTTTCGCTGGGAATATATTTTAAAATACTTTCAATATCTTCGACAAACCCCATATCCAACATTTCGTCTGCTTCATCAAGCACAAGCATTTTTACCGACTGAAGCTTAATCGTTCCACGGCTGATATGGTCCAGTAGGCGGCCTGGCGTGCCGATAACAACTTGCACGCCAAAATGCATGGCTCTAATTTGTCGGTCTATTGATTGTCCACCATAAACAGCCAATGTTTTTACCCGTTTAAACTTACCGATTTTGGCTATTTCTTCTGCTACTTGAATTGCTAATTCCCGGGTTGGAGTAATAACCAGCGCTTGAATATTCCGGGCATCAGTCATCCTTTCTATAATGGGAATCCCGAAAGCTGCTGTTTTTCCTGTTCCGGTTTGGGCTTGGCCGATGACATCATGGCCCTCCATAAGAATAGGAATCGTTTGACTTTGAATGGGTGAAGGTTCTTCAAACCCCATCTCCGTAATTGCAGAATGCACTTTTTTACTGAGTGATATATTGCCAAAAAGTATCGTTTCAGTACTGCTGCTTTTCACAATGCAAACCTCCTTCCAATGACATAATATAACAACGCAATTGATTCAAAGCTGATTGTGAAGAAAGATATTTGATACGGGTCCTTTCGCCGACAAAATGGTATTCAACGCAATGGCTGCCTAAAGGTCCGGCAACGGCGACATAAACCAGCCCTACCGGCTTTGTAGCGGTTTCACCGCCAGGACCGGCGATCCCGGTAATACCAACCCCCAAATCAGTGCGAAATTCATTCCGAATTCCATTAGCCATTTCGATAGCCGTTTCTTGGCTGACTGCGCCATATGTCCGTAAGGTTGCTTCAGAAACATGTAAGGAACCTATTTTAATTTCATTACTGTAACAAACTATCGACCCTTTTAAATATAAAGAGCTGTTGGGGATATCCGTTATGCGGCTGGTAACTAATCCTCCGGTACAGGATTCAGCCAGAGCGACCGACAAATGATTTTTTGTCAACAATTTGCCGACAATGAGTTCCATGGTTTCGTTATCGACGCCATATATATACTGCCCGATACGGGAACGCAGTTTTTCTTCCATTTCATCGATTAATACTTGTGCTGCTTCTTTTTGTCCGGCTCTGGCAGTAATGCGAACAATGATCTCCCCATTTCTGGCCAGTAAAGCTAACGTTGGGTTGCTTTGCGTTAAAATATAGTCTTTTATTTCTTCTTCTAATGCCGATTCTGTAATGCCATGGGTTCGTAGAATTCGCGAAACGATAGTGCCTTGGACGCCAAAACGGTCTTGCA
The DNA here is from genome assembly GCA_964446265.1 of uncultured Negativicutes bacterium. Taxonomy (GTDB): domain Bacteria; phylum Bacillota; class Negativicutes; order CTSoil-072; family CTSoil-072; genus CTSoil-072. Next base: position 9,103 of record CAYUNV010000127.1, read on the forward strand.
AATAGGGGACTACGCTCTGCTCAAACATTCTTTGCATCTCATGCGGCGGGCCAGGGAGGTTGATAAAAGTAGCTGTTGTTGTTTCAACAACAACGCCAGGCGCAGTTCCCCTTTCGTTCGGCAACGCCAGTGCTCCTTCCGGAATCATAGCTTGCCTGAGATTATTCG
>CAYUNV010000128.1:0-5919 GCA_964446265.1 uncultured Negativicutes bacterium
CGTGTTTTCAATTTTTATCAAGTTTTTCTATTGACTTTTTATAGTTGGTCTTTCTTGTTACCGATAAAATCATTAAAAATCCCCGATCAGCCGATTTTTATGCAGGAACATTATAAAAACCCATCTCAGAAGCAATGAGCTATGTATTTTTACTCTAATTCTCTCGCCTAGCTTCATTAAATTTCTCGTTATATTTCTTAAATGCAACGTTTTTTAACTTCCATACCTTTTCACAAAATCCCTTTACTTTCGCATAAAAGTTAAAATCCCCCCTAGTTAACGTTTTTGCGAACAAAGTCGAACAGCAAGTGCGATACAATCAGTCATACACCATAATATAAAGCCAAAATACCCCCCCAATATGCCGCATCCTAAATTTATGGCAAAAAGATAAGCCAGCGGCAAAAATACCAGATAACCGGATACCCAGCCTTCATATACAATAAAACGAGTATCGCCACAGCCGGTCAACGCACCGCGCAGAACCATATAAACTGAAGAAAACAATTGACCCAGACATACAAGTTTAATAGTTTGAGCAGCATGTTCAGCTACCAGCGTGTCGGCGGGACTAAAGAAGCCGCCGACAGCTGCCGAAAAGATAAAGATCAAGCTGCTTGTTGCCAGAATGACACCAAAACTCATTTTGCATATACGATTCACGGTAAGGAAAAGGAGGTGTTCCTGCTGATTCGCCAATAACTGCGGACATACAATTGATGCTGTGATTAAAAAACCGACAGCAGGCAGATAGGCAAAATTAAACACCTGCAAAGTAATCTGATGCACCGCTAAAGCACTGGCTCCCAGCGGCTTTATTATCCAGACGAAAAGCAACAAAGCCAGTAGCGTGAATCCTGTATTGAGGCCAACATCCACAGCAAGAGAAATGTATTCTGGGATCTGTTTGAAAAATGGCTGTCTCAATTTCATATACTGCCTCGTTAATGGTTTCTTCAATGCCAAATAAATTATGATCACTACACCGGTCAAATTGGCAAGCAAAGTTCCCCATGCCGCTCCTTTTACGCCCCTTCGGGGAAAGTCCAACCCGCCATAAACAAATAGATAATCAAAAAAGATATTCAACAAACAAATAACAACAGCACTATATAGAGGCGTCACCGTGTCGCGCACCCCTCTAAACAGTCCTGTAATTACATAGGAAAATAGTATTACAGGTAACGCCCACAACCATACTGTTAGATAATCTATACCGTGATATTTCATTTGTTCATTGCCAACAATAGCGTAAATATTATCGCTAATGTACGGGGCGTAGGCTATGAAAATCACGCCGATTACGATAAGCAGAAATAACCCAGCATTTATTACATCTGTAGCTTTCGCCGCATTGTTTGCAGCCGAAGCTTTTGCGATTAAAACAGTTGTGCCGAGCCTGAACCCTTCTAAAAAGTTAAACAAGGTAGCGCACACGGCATTTGCTATTGATACGGCAGCAATGGCTTCCGTGCCATAATGGCCGATGAACGCAAGGTCAATCATACCGTTTATTAGTACAACTGATTGGGCGACAATAACGGGAAAAGCCAGTTTGCCAATTTGTTTATAACTGATAATTTTTTGCATAGTGTTTCCTCCTGCAAAAGTATAAAAAGACACCGAAATAACCGGTGTCTTTTCTTTGCATATGAATTATTTAGAAAAGAGTAGCGCTTTTCTATTCACGGCCAAGAGCTCCCGGCAGTTGTATTTGATTTGTCATTTGCTTAAAAAAGGACAGACTTATCCAATTTGTGCCGCAATTGCTCGCGCGAACCGGTGATTTTACATCATGAAATAATATGCTTAAATCAGAATTCATCACTCTTGGCCTCCTTTCACAGAAGAATTGATTTTTATTTTATGAAATAGATACCATTTTGTCAATAATTTTACACACAATTGTTGACTCTACATAAGTTAATTCTTTCCATACAGTTAAGATCCCGTCAATTCCAAATTGAATTCCGGCGCATGTTCCAGCCGTCCCCGCACCCCATCCGGTCCACCATCCGTCAGTTCACATGCTACGAACATATCCGCCGGTAATTCCAAATCTGTTACTATGCGGAAATTAAATATATCCTGCAGTAAAAAAACAAGATAAACATTGTGCTATTCTTAACCTATAAGATAATTGAATTAGAATTTACTATTAAAAAAACTCCATACTCAATTGATAAAAACGATCTTGGTTTGTAAGCATGGCAGGGTGTCCGCCAGTATCAAATAAATAGATTTCACCATGTCCAATTTTAGAAATCAATTCTCCATAAACTGTTTCAAAATAATTTGGGGCTAATGTACATGCAAATTCGTCTTGCAAACTGCCTGTAAAAAGAATACCTGGTTTGAAAAATCGCAGGTCTTTATGGAAAAATTCACCGATTTCCTTTTGGTGTCTGATAATAGCCCTTGTATCATTATCAACGACTTGTTCCCAATCAGAACCATGCATATTGAAATAAAACAGCCTTGCAGTTTCATCATGCTTAGAGTTTTTTCTATCTAAAGCAATATTATCTGTAACTGCTTTAATTGGTTTGTCCCCCTCAAAACTGTCCGCGATTACCTTATTGACCAATTCAGGTGCTTCCAAAGCAACATTCATAGCAACCAAAGCACCACCACTGCTGCCAATAATATTTATTTTTGTGTATTGCTTTTCTCTTAAAAAAGCAATTACCTGCTCAGCTTCATTAAACCATAAGTCGACAGGAAATTCATTAAGCCTGTCTGATTTTCCATGGCCTAAAAAATCAATCAAGATTACTTTAAAATCTTTCCGGTATCTTTCTGCAATTTCAGCAAACATATTTGAGGATGCTGTGTTTCCATGAAGCAGCAGCAATGGTGTACCAGTACCAAATTCATTATAATATACTCTTTTGTTGTTAAAAATAAAATACCCCACTGTTCAGCCTCCCTTTCTAATTACTATACTTACTTGCCAGCATGTTATCGAAATATTGATTCGCGTTTTGAATGTATATTTCGTCCGGCAGAAATTGTTTTTGCAGCGCTTGCTGCGTTTCCACCGATAATACCTGCCCCATGGCGATTTCACGGCCGGCTCTGTTGAGCCATTCCAAATAGGTTTTGACCTGCGGTAAGTCCAACGCCAGTAGTCCGCCTTGAGGCGCATATATTTCTCCCAAAAGCTCGGTCTGCATATTGAGTGCAACGCGCTGCACCCAGAGCGACAGTGCCTGAAAATGTGACCGTTCCGGGAAGCCACAGTTTGATATCATCACCAGTCGGGGAGTTTTCTCCTCCGGCTTTTGCCAGTGGCGTGATTCGCCATTAACCGTTTTGCTAAAATGGGGATCTCCTTTGACAAGCAATCGTTCCAGAAACACCTTCAACATGCTGGAAATTGTATCAATATACAGCGGACTGGCCAGAACCAACACGTCGGCCCCCTCGGCCTCGTTCAGAATAGACTTCATATCGTCATTGAGGATACAGCGCCCAGGTGTCTTCAGCCAACAGGAAAAACAGCCGCGACAATGGTGAATCTCCTTATCCGCCAAAATGATGTTTAATGTTTCAGCGCCCACTGCCTGTGCTCCCTGCAAAAAAGCATCTGCCATGATTTGCGTATTGCTGCATCTGCCTTTGGGACTACCATTAACTATAACGATCTTCACTTTTACCTCCTCTGGGGATCGCCCCCGGTTACACGCCTAAATTAGCTGATAAAATAAACCATGATTTGAACAATAAAAATAAAGCTTACCGTGTCCCAACTTATGAAAGCGAAATGACAGGTTCCACTCCGGGTATTGTTTGACGATAACAACCTTATCGCCTGTAACGTAAACAACAAAAGAAATATAGTGTTGTTTACTCATCTCGTGCAAGGAAGAAACATACAGTTCATCCTCAACTGGTTCAATCGTAAGTATATGTCCGGTGCTTGCCTTAACGGCATCTAACACTTCCAGCTTCTTTCCGCAGCAGGAAATACTTGCATCTCCCGTAGCGGTTATCAGATTTTTGCACTGCGGACAGACATAAATTTTAAGCTTTTTCATATTACCACCGACTGTTTCATTTAATACAATTTCGCCGGACAAGATTTCTTCAATATTTACCCCAAATACTTGTGACAACTCGGGAAGCAACGACACATCGGGACAGCCGAGACCACGTTCCCATTTGCTTATCGCTTTATCACTAATGTTCATGAGATCGGCAAGTTGTTTTTGCGTCATAGCTTTTTCTTTTCTCAGATGATAAATCATTTTTCCGATTTTTTCGCAATCCACTGAATCACCTCATAATTCATTGTAACTTATACTTAAGGATATCATCAATAAACGAACCGTAGAGTTGAATGCAATAGATCTATTTCAATGATTGATGTTCCCAACTCTGTAAACAGTAAATAATTTCTATTCAAGCCAAATTTATATTATATCAACGATGTAAACGTACTATGAAAAATTGTGTAGAAACCATGCTGACTTTCTCAGCAAAACAACACATAATTCTTGTCAAGTCCCCTTCGCAGCTACGAAAGATTAATCTTCCTCTTCTCGAATTTCCTTATGGCTGATTTCTAAATGCGTATATCTTCTGTTTCAAAATTTCCGGTGCTGTATTTTTTGTCGTCGGCACAGTTCTTTTCGATTGATTAATCTTCATGCGGATCAAGAAAAAGCGATGACATGAAGAAATTACTCTGCATAGAACAATTTTTGCAGTATAAAAATGTAACCGACATATCCAAAATTCAAATCGTACAGCATTCTACGACCTCGACAAACAAAGACATGAAATACTCTAATATTTCGCGTAAAAATATTACTTTCTGTACGGGTATCGACCCCCCGAGCAGAAAATTCGCCTAGACATAATGTCTAGGCGAACATAAAACATACACATTCATTTCCCTCAAAAGCCTTGAGCCTTATGGTTTAATGCTTTTTCCTCTCTATCAAGCAAACTGACTCAACGTGCATTTGATAGAAACGTGATACTAATACGCGTAATTAAGTTTTGCGGAAAGGTTCGACCCCCTTGGAGCAAGGGGGGGTAAACTCCGTTGCAGAATTTAACAACTTTAAAATAGCCCCGGAAGTAAAATTGCGCTTGCAACCTTTTTATGACTCCGTCATTTTCGGTTGGACGGACTTGCGCCGGAGCAGTAATGTCAGCAAGCCGCCGCAAAAAGCGGCTAAAGCAAGGGCGTAAAATACGTCCTGGAACGACAAAATGACCGCTTGACGGGAAACCATTCCATTCAGGAATGCCTTGAAAGCTGCATACTGCCGGGGCCAAAGGGCTTGCCCAGTCATCCAGCCGTGTGTGGCTATTGATAATAGTGAGCTATCCATGCCCTTGTATAAGGTGGAAAGTAGGTGGAATATCTCGGAGGAGGCCGGAGTGGCAGGATTCAGGTATTCCTTTAGCTCCGCGGCATGATAGATTTCGCGGCGAGTCAATAAAGTTTGCGATAAAACCACGCCTACGCTGCCGCCTATTATCTGGAACAGGTTGAAAATCCCTGAGCTAACGCCGATTTTGTCATGCGGCACCGAAGACATGGCACAATTCGTGAGCGGCGACATGATCAGTCCAAGACCAACCCCAAATAAAGTCAGCCGGATAAAAAAATTATGGGTTGAGTAATCGGCGCTGACGGTATTAAACAAGTATAGAGACCAAGAAATCATCATTAGGCCGCAAAAAGTCGGTAACCGTGGACCGAAACGATCACCCAGCCGCCCGCCGACAGGAGATAAGAGCATCAGGGCAACCGACATCGGCAGCATCATAATCCCGGCCGTTATGGAATTGTAACCAAGAAGAGACTTCAGGAAAAACGGCAGTAAGAAATTTATCGCCATAAAGCACAAAAAAGAAAAGAAAATGACGACGGTAGCCACAGTAAAATTGAGATTGCGGAAC
>CAYUNV010000128.1:6002-9258 GCA_964446265.1 uncultured Negativicutes bacterium
GGGCCGCAGACTCAACAGCTATAAATAGGCCCATTGCGGAAAAGGATGTGTAAAACAGCGAAATTATATACAGGGAGTTCCACCCCTCGCTCTGTCCCTTGTTCAGTGCTATAAGCAACGAACCGATGCTTAGGATGAGCAAGCCGACCCCCGGATAATCAATGGCCGTCTTGGAAGCGCGCCCGATAGCCGGTATTATAGCGATGGCAAATAAAATGCTGATTACACAGACCGGGCCTATGGAAAAAAACATCATATGCCAGTCGAATTTTTCGACTACATAGCCGCCGACCGTCGGCCCAATCGCGCCACCCGCGGCCGCCATCGCACCCCAGATTCCAACGGCTTGTCCCCGTTCACGGGCATCGAAGGTTTTTGTGACGATGGTCAGGGCATTGGGCAACAACATGCCTGCTCCCACACCTTGCATTACACGAAATATAATCATCATTGTCGAGCTAGTGGCCAGACCGCATAACATAGAAGCAACTGCAAACAAACTTAGACCAACGACATAAACATTTTTGGCCCCGAACTCGTCTCCCAGCTTGCCGGTCAATGGCATAATGGAACCATATGGAACCGTGTAGCCGAGGGAAACCCAGACAATCGAGTCCATATCAAAGTTCAGCGACGCCATAATATTCGGCAGGGCGATATTAATGCAGCTGCTAAGATACGCGCTCAACACGGTCCCCAAACATACTGCGAATAAAACAGCGTATCTTTTTAACATTTTACTCCCCCTTAGAATTTAACCGCCACTGTACTCCAACAGATGGATTTTGATGACCACTGACATGCCGGGACGAAAATTAACGTCGCTGTCCGCGGGCAATGTTATCTTTATCGGGATCCGCTGCGTCACCTTGGTAAAATTACTGGATGAATTCTCGGTGGGAATCAGGGCAAATACCGATGAGGCCGCATTGCCCAGATCATAGATCTTGCCGTAAAAAGTCCGTCCGGGGTAGCCGTCCACCGTATATTTCACCAGTTGGCCAACTTTCAGCTTTCCGATGTAAGTTTCCTCAATCCGGGCGTTGACCCAGATGTCATTTCTGTCAATCACACTGAACAGTGGCTGGCCCATAACCACCACTTCGCCTGGGTTGGCCGATTTCAGTGCCACTATACCGTCCACCGGCGACACGATGGTGGTGTCGCCGTAGGTCTGCGTGACAGCCATCAAGGATGCTTCCGCCTGTTTCACCTGGGCCGCCGCCGCCCGGATCGTTTCCTCGCGCGAGCCGGTTACAGCCAGATCCAGTGCCTGGCTGGCAGAATTATACGCTTCCTGGGCCACTTGCCATGCCGTCTGGGCAGTGTCGCGCTGGGCTGCGCTGATCGCACCACCGCTATAAAGTTGCTGCATCCGTCGATTGTTGCTAGCCGTATTTTCCAAACTGGCTCTGGCCTGGTCCACCGCCGCCCTGGCTTGTAGGATCTCCTGTGGCCGGGTACCGTTAATCAGTTGCTCGTAGTTAGCCCTGGCGGCCGCCAAAGCGGCTTCGGCCTGGGCCTTCCGGGCGGTGATATCCTGCGGGTCGATCCTGGCCAGCACCTGCCCGGTTTTAACGTTATCGCCCTCGGCCACCAACAATTGGGCCACCTTGCCAGAAACCTTGCTGCTGACACTGACGATGGTGCCGCTGATGCGGGCGTCGTCGGTACTCACGTACCTGGTGGAGTAGTACCAGTACCAGCATCCGCCGACGAGAACGCTCAGAACAATGACCCCCAGAATGGCGATGATATTTTTACTTTTTTTGTTGTTTCCATTCTCGTTATTATTTTCTGTCATATAAATCTCCTTAACGTTGACGGTTAGTTTCTACATTGTTAAAACAATACTAGCCTTATATTATCATACCCAATATAATAGTAATATAATCTAGTTTATACTGGTATAAATTCTAATAGACAAGAGGTTTTTTCATGAACATAAATTCTCGTCGCCATTTAGAACTTGCAGATTTTTTAAAAACAAGAAGGGCTAGAATTCTCCCGTCGCAAGTAGGGCTTTCATCAGGGACGCGCCGTCGAACTCCCGGATTGCGACGGGAAGAAGTTGCACATCTGGCCGGCATTGGCTTAACTTGGTATACATGGCTGGAACAAGGACGACCTATCCAGGTTTCTGCACAGGTCATTGAAAGCATCTCTAAGGTGTTATTACTTGACTATCAAGAGCGGCTTCATTTTTATACCCTGGCTAACCAACCTCCGCCAGCCGAGTTACCACCTTTTCAGGAAACCATCAATCCTGTTCTCCAGCGTGTTCTTGAGAATTTGGTATTGTGTCCATCCTATATCATGGATGCGCGTTGGAATGTGTTGGCTTGGAACCAAGCCGCCAGCCTAGTATTTGGTTTCACTAGTATGATGAAACTTCGTGACCGAAATATCATATGGAGGATGTTCACTAATAAAGATTGTAAACGGTTGTTTCCCCACTGGGAAAACCATGCGCGTAGAATGCTAGGAAGTTTTCGTTCAACAACCGATCACTACATGGAAGACCCATGGATCATTCAGTTTGTCAAAGATCTAAAAAAAGAGAGCAAAGAATTTGATTTTCTTTGGTCCCATCACGATTTGCAAAATGATTACAATATTTGCAAAAAATTGAATCATGCGGTAGTAGGAACATTGCTTTTTGAGTTTAGTAATTTTGATTTTGCAGACAACTCAGGATTAAAACTAATAATTAATGCCCCTGCTGAAAACACCGATACAACTGCAAAAGTCCAATCTCTCATTCAGCTTGATGTCCAATAATTGTTTAGCTGTGACACCATGATTTTTTGTCTAATTGGTAATTATTTATTATGCTCTCAAGCATATCACACTTATACTTCAGGCTTGGTCGCTCATTTCGATTAAGCTTAAACGTAAACCTTAATAAACGAGACCGCAATCCGTCCACTTATCTCCTACCATGCTTTTACACAAAAATCTTTCATGTTTTCGCGTAAAAATATAACTTTCTGTACGGGTGTCGGCCCCCGAACAAAAAATTCGCCTAAACATCACGTCTAGGCGAACATAATAAACACATATTAAATTATCAGCAAACCGACAAAACTTTATATATTAAGCATCTTTCCGCTCTATCACCGCGACACACCCGCAGTGTGCGTTGGCGGAAACATGATACAAAACGGCATAACTATTACCCAACATACGCCCCGGGGGTAACAAGGGGGTGAACCCATTTACTTTTTTAAACTGTAAAATTTTCTGAGCAACCTCT
>CAYUNV010000129.1:0-4044 GCA_964446265.1 uncultured Negativicutes bacterium
AGAAATTTTATTTGTGGAACGACGTGAAGGAGGACGGCCTGGTGCTTGATCGGATTCCCCCCCAAAATATTGAAGCGGAGCAGTCGGTACTGGGAGCCATGCTGATCGAAAAGGAAGCCATCGCTAAGGTGGTTGAAATCCTGCAGCCGGGAGATTTTTACCGCGAAGCGCATCGCTTGGTATTTCAAGCGATTTTGGAATTATTCAACCGCAATGACGGAGTGGATATGATTACCGTCATTGAAGTGTTGCGTAAAGAGGATAAACTGGAGGCTGCCGGCGGCATTGCCTATATTACTTCGCTGGCCAACAGCGTACCAACCGCCGCCAATGTCATTTATCATGCCCGGATTGTGGAAGAAAAATCCTTGCTGCGGCAACTGATCCACGCGGCGACGAATATTGCCGGCATGGGTTATGACGCCAACGATGAAGTTCCCCTGATCTTGGACAGTGCGGAAAAAATGATTTTGGATGTGGCCGGACGCAAGGTTGGTCACGATTTTACGCCGATTAAAAATATTCTATTGGACACATTCACCAAAATTGAAGGATTGTACGCTTCAAAAGGCGGAATTACCGGGTTGCCGACTGGGTTCAAGGATCTTGACAAATTGATGTCTGGCTTGCAGCCGTCCGATTTGGTTTTAATTGCTGCCCGCCCTAGTATGGGAAAAACGGCGTTTGTGTTGAACATTGCCCAACATGTGGCGATTAAGGAAAAGCAGCCGGTTGCTTTTTTCAGCCTGGAGATGTCAAAGGAGCAATTAGTGCAACGGATGTTGTGTGCGGAAGCGCCGATTGACGCGCAGCGGTTGAGGAACGGCGATTTAGAGGAAAATGATTGGAAAAAATTAGTTATCGCGGCTGACCGTCTTTCTTCGGCGCCGATTTACATTGACGATACGGCCGGCATCTCCGTCGTCGAAATGCGGGCCAAGGCCCGGAGGCTAAAAATTGAACACGGGCTCAAACTGATCGTCATTGACTATTTGCAGTTGATGCAGGGTGGTACTTCCGGCAAGGGCGAGAACCGCCAGCAGGAAATTTCCGAAATATCCCGGTTTTTAAAATCGCTGGCCAGGGAGTTGGATGTGCCGGTTCTTGCATTGTCCCAGCTAAGCCGCCAGGTAGAGAGCCGCCAGGTCAAACGGCCGATGCTGAGCGATCTGCGTGAGTCGGGTTCTTTGGAGCAAGATGCCGATATTGTTACGTTCTTATACCGCGAGGATTACTACGATCCGGACACGGAGAAGAAAAATATTACCGAAGTTATTGTAGCCAAACACCGGAACGGTCCGGTCGATACGGTGCAGCTCTTCTTCCACAAGCAGTTTACCAAGTTTCAGGATTTATCAAAAATGAATATGTAATAGTTTTTGAGGGCGCTGACGCAAGTTGGCGCCAGCGCTTCCTTGTGGCAGAGAAGATTTCCCCAATTTCATGCCCCCAAGGGGGCTTTTTTCTATATTTGCGCAAGATTACAAGGATATTTCCGAACATTATTTGTTGTTGATAAGAAAATATTCGCTTTAATTCATTGACACATTTTTCGTGAGGTGATATTATTATCAAGGGAAAAATGTGTATAGTATGAGCAACTCAAATAGAAGAGGTCTAACAACCCCTATTTGAGTTATTTTTGTGAGATGAGGTTAACTCAAAGAAGCATCTGCATCTGCAGACGGGAGAGTTGGAAGATTAGTTGCTCTGTTCTGTCTTGTGTGCAGATACTATCATGACCCGGTTTGAATAAAAAGGAGTGGGGAACATGTCAGCTATCGTCGTTATTGGAACCCAATGGGGAGATGAAGGGAAAGGCAAAATCGTTGATTATTTGGCCGAACAGGCGGATGTTATTGCCCGTTATCAAGGCGGAAATAACGCCGGACACACGGTCGTAGTCGACGGAAACGAATTTAAACTGCATTTGCTGCCTTCCGGGATTCTTTATAAAGGGAAGACCTGTGTGATTGGAAATGGCGTGGTTATTGATCCTGCTGTTTTAATTAAAGAAATGAACGGCATGAAAGAAAAAGGAATTGATCCTTCAGGCCTGCGGATTTCCAACCGGGCTCATGTGATCATGCCATATCATCGTTTACTGGATGAAGTGGAAGAGATCTCTAGGGCGGACCAAAAAATTGGCACAACTAAGCGGGGCATCGGCCCTGGTTATATGGATAAAAATGCCCGCAGCGGCATTCGGATGGTCGACTTGCTGGATGAAGAAGAATTCTGCGCCAAATTGAAGCGCAACTTGGAAGCGAAAAACCATCTCTTACAAGCAGTTTATGAGACAAATGGTTTTGATTTTGAAAGCATGAAAACAGAATACCTTGCGTATGCCGAACAGCTTCGTCCGTACGTGGTTGATACGGCTGCAGTATTAGACCGGGCAGTGAAGGCGGGGCAAAAAATTCTGTTTGAAGGGGCGCAGGCCACACAACTCGATTTGGATCACGGAACGTATCCGTACGTGACCTCTTCGCACCCGATTGCCGGCGGTGCTTGCGTTGGTGCCGGTATTGGACCAACGAAAATCAGCAAGGTCATTGGTGTTGTCAAAGCGTATACAACTCGGGTTGGTGAAGGGCCGTTCCCGACTGAACTGTTGGATGCAACGGGGGATTTAATCCGCGAAGAAGGCCATGAATATGGCACGACCACCGGACGTCCTCGTCGCTGCGGCTGGCTGGATGCTTGTGTAGTCCGGTATGCCGGTTATGTGAGCGGCATTGACTACATGGCAATTACCCGCCTGGATATTCTGGATAAACTGCCGACCTTAAAGTTGTGCGTTGCTTATAAATACAAAGGTGAAATTATCAACGAATTCCCGGCCAGCCTGAAAGTATTGGATCAGGTTGAGCCGATTTACGAAGAGCTGCCGGGCTGGCAAGAACCGACCAGCCATATTCGCAGCTATGATGAATTACCGCTGAACGCCCGCAAGTATCTGGAACGGTTAAGCGAAGTTTCCGATATCAAAATTGGTGTTGTTTCTGTGGGCCCTGGCCGCGACCAAACGATTATTTTACATGAAATGTTTTAAAAGAAAAATTTATATTTTCTGATTGACAAAAGGACCTGTCTGGTTGGCAGGTCCTTTTTTGTTAGGATTATCCTATCGTTTTGTTAGGATTCTCATAAAAATTTGCTGTGACTTCGATCCTGATTTTGTATAATCGCTTGGTTTTCCTGCACTCTGTCCGGTGGTCTTCTCTTGGCACAAATGTTGCATTATCAGTCAAGGGTACCCAACATACTCGTAAATGGGTAATCAAGCCATTCAAGGGAATGCAAATTGCGTGGCGGTGTCGTATCTGTCAACTGATTACTGTATAAATATAAGATTGATGAATAAATACAAAAACGGACAACAGGAAAATATACGTTAAAAACATAAGCAAAGCGGTTTATCAAATCGTAAAAACAAAACAAAAAGCAATAATATTATGCAAAAATACTTAAAAAATATGCAAATATGCATTTCGCTTTGCTATCAGTTTATGCTATGATAAAAGAGTTGGTTTACAGTCTGCCCTGATAACGGCGGTTAATGGCGAAATTTCGTAAACCGGATACTGTGCTTTTCCATATGTCGACCCGGCGTCTTTTAGGTTTCTGCAAGAAATTAGTATCAGCCGGGTTTATAAAATATTATCACAAGAAAATCAAAAGGAAAGGATCTGTTATGAGTATGAAAAGACAAATGAAAACCATGGATGGGAATACTGCAGCAGCCTATGTATCGTATGCGTTTACGGATGTTGCCGCTATTTTCCCCATCACCCCGTCGTCGAATATGGCGGAAAGCGTCGATGAATGGGCTGCCCAAGGCAAGGAAAACATGTTTGGCCAAACGGTGCAAGTCGTTGAAATGCAGTCGGAAGGAGGCGCAGCCGGCGCGGTACACGGGTCGCTGCAGGCCGGTGCCCTGACCACGACGTATACGGCATCGCAAGGCCTGTTGCTGATGCTCCCGAATATGTACCGGATTGCCGGCGAACTGCAGCCGGGTGTCTTTCATGTGAGCGCCCG
>CAYUNV010000129.1:4054-9222 GCA_964446265.1 uncultured Negativicutes bacterium
CGGATTGTCGCTTCCAATGCGACTAGCATTTTTGGCGATCATTCCGATGTCATGGCGGCCCGCCAGACCGGATTTGCCCTGCTGGCTGAAAGCAGCGTCCAACAGGTCATGGACCTGGCGGCGGTTGCGCACTTGTCGGCGATTAAAGGACGCGTTCCGTTCCTCAATTTCTTTGACGGCTTCCGCACTTCGCATGAAATCCAAAAAGTCGAAGTGTTAGAATATGATGAGCTGGCTGATCTCGTGGACCGGGATGCGCTGGCGGCTTTCCGCCGGCGCGGCCTTAATCCGGATCACCCGGTGTTGCGTGGTAGCGTGCAAAATCCCGACATCCATTTCCAACAACGGGAAGTGGCGAACCGCTACTGGCAGGAACTGCCGGCCATCGTCGAAGACTATATGCAGGAAATCAGCAAGTTGACCGGCCGGGAATACCACCTGTTCAACTACTACGGAGCGCCGGATGCCGACCGCATGATCATTGCCATGGGCTCCATGTGCGAAGCGATTGAAGAAATGGTCGACTACCTCAACGCACGCGGCGAAAAAGTCGGCTTACTGACCGTTCATCTCTTCCGCCCGTTCTCGGTCGAACACTTCTTCAAATACATTCCCCGCACCGTCAAAAAAATTGCCGTTCTGGACCGGACGAAAGAAATGGGCGCGGCCGGCGAACCGCTGTATGCCGATGTCAAATCCGTTTTCTACGGCAAGGACTGGAATCCCGTCATCGTGGGCGGCCGTTGCGGCGTAGGCGGCAAAGACGTCATCCCCGGACACATCCAGGTCATCTTTGAAAACCTCAAACAAGACCAGCCGCAAGATCATTTTACCGTCGGCATCATCGACGACGTGAACCATACGTCGCTGCCGCTCGGCGCAGACATCGACACCACGCTGGCGGGCACCAAAGCCTGCAAATTCTGGGGCCTCGGTTCCGACGGAACGGTCGGCGCCAATAAAAGCGCCATCAAAATCATCGGCGACCATACCGACATGTACGCCCAGGCGTACTTTGCCTACGATTCCAAAAAATCCGGCGGGGTAACCATTTCGCATCTGCGGTTTGGCAAAACGCCGATCAAATCCCCGTATCTGATCAACAAAGCGGATTTTATCGCTTGCCATAACCAATCCTACGTCGATAAATACAACGTCTTGGAAGGCTTAAAGCCGGGCGGCAGCTTCCTGTTGAACTGTATCTGGGATGCCGAAGAACTCGACAAGAATCTGCCGGCGGCTATGAAACGCTATCTCTTTGCCAACCAGATTAACTTCTATACCTTAGATGCCGTAAAAATTGCCCAGGAAATCGGCCTGGGCGGACGGATCAACATGATTATGCAATCCGCCTTCTTCAAAATTGCCGACATTATTCCGGTCGAGCAGGCGGCTGCCTATCTGAAAGATGCAGTCGTCAAATCCTATGGCAAAAAAGGCGAAAAAATCGTGGCGATGAACCATGCCGCCATTGACAAGGGAATTGAGGCGATCGTAAAAGTGACCATTCCCGCTTCCTGGGAAAATGCGCAAGACGCAGCGCAGGCCGGGAAAACGGCGCCGGACTTTATCGATAACATCCTTGTGCCGATGAACCGCCAGGAAGGCGATAAGCTGCCGGTCAGCGCGTTTGTCGGCATGGAAGACGGCACCTTCCCGCTGGGGACTTCCGCCTATGAAAAACGGGGCATTGCCATTGATGTTCCGCACTGGCTGGCTGATAACTGTATCCAGTGCAACCAGTGTGCCTATGTTTGCCCGCATGCTGCAATCCGTCCGGTAATCCTCAGCGAAGAAGAGAAAACCAATGCGCCGACTGTATTGGCCACGAAGCCGCTGACCGGCAAAGCCGGCCTGTATTTTGCAATGGCGGTTTCCCCGTATGACTGCACCGGCTGCGGCAACTGCGCGCAAGTGTGTCCGGCTAAAGAAAAAGCGCTGGCGATGAAGCCGTTGGCTACGCAGCTGGAACAAGACGCGGCTTGGTCCTATGCCATGGCCCTTTCGCCGAAAGCCAACCCCATGACCCCGTTTAGCGTAAAAGGCAGCCAATTCGAACAGCCGCTGCTCGAATTCTCCGGCGCCTGTGCCGGCTGCGGCGAAACGCCGTATGCCAAACTGGTCACCCAATTGTACGGCGACCGTATGATGGTGGCTAACGCGACCGGCTGTTCGTCCGTTTGGACCGGCAGCGCGCCGTCGATTCCGTACACGAAAAACCATCGCGGCCACGGTCCGGCCTGGGGCAACTCGCTCTTTGAAGACAATGCGGAATACGGACTCGGCATGTTCCTGGGCGTTAAGCAACTCCGCAACAAAATGGCGGAGAACATTAAAGCCGCTAAGGACCACTACGGCGAAGCCTTCAAGGCGGTTTGCGAAAACTGGCTGGCCAATCAGGATAACGGCGAAGGAACGCGGGAACGGGCCGATCGGTTTATTGCTGAATTAGAGCAAGTAAAAAAACAAGACCCGCTCTTGAGCACGATTTATGATAATAAAGACTTCCTGGTCAAACGGTCGCAATGGATCTTCGGCGGCGATGGCTGGGCGTATGATATCGGCTTTGGCGGTTTGGACCATGTATTGGCTTCCGGCGAAGACGTCAACGTCCTGGTGTTTGATACGGAAGTGTACTCCAATACCGGCGGCCAATCCTCCAAAGCGACCCCGACGGCCGCGATTGCGAAATTCGCCGCCAGTGGCAAGCATACCAAGAAAAAAGATTTGGGCATGATGGCGATGAGCTATGGCTATGTGTACGTGGCCCAGATTGCCATGGGAGCCGATAAAAACCAAACGCTCAAGGCGATTGCCGAAGCGGAAGCCTATCCGGGCCCGTCGTTGATCATTGCCTACGCGCCGTGCATCAACCATGGCTTGAAAGCCGGCATGGGCTGCAGCCAATTGGAAGCCAAAAAAGCGGTGGAGTGCGGCTATTGGTCCATGTACCGGTTTAACCCGCAGAATAAAGAGAACGGAAAAAATCCGTTTACCATGGATTCGAAAGAACCCACCGCCAGCTTTAGAGAGTTTCTCATGGGTGAAGTTCGTTATTCCTCCTTACAGAAACAGTTTCCTGAGACGGCGGAAGCGTTGTTCAACAAGACGGAACAGGATGCCAAAGACCGGCTGGCTGCCTATAAGCGTTTGGCGGACTAATAAAAATTAGAACGGATACTATAAAAAAAGCGGGTTTGTTCATTGACAAGATCATGCTATTAGGATATAATCTTTTCTTGTGGGATATGATCCACTAGCTCAGTCGGTAGAGCACCTGACTTTTAATCAGGGTGTCCCGCGTTCGAGTCGCGGGTGGATCACCAATATATATTACGCTTTCAGGCTTCGGCCTGGAAGCTTTTTTATTTTGCTTGTGTGCGGCAGGGTTGCGGGTTTTGGAGAAAATGCGTATAATCTTAAATAGGAATATTACGATTTAGGAGAAAAACGATGATGGAAAAATTGATTGCCTTATTGCGCAGCAAAGGGCATAAAATTACTCCGCAGCGGCGGGCTGTGATTGCTGCGTTGCTGGCTTGCGGCCATTTCGTCACGGCGCAGCAGATTTTAGACCATGTGAAGCAAACGCATCCGGATATCAGTTTGGATACAATATACCGCAACTTGGGTCTGCTGATCGAGCTGGGAGCGGTGACAGAAATTCGCACGCCCAATCGCGACGGGAATTTGTTCGAGGTTTTGACGGCAGATCATCATTCGCATCTGGTCTGCTTGACTTGCGGCAGGGCGCAATGTTTGCCGTTTTGTCCGGTACAACGTGCGGATATTGAACAAGCCGGTATGGATGGGTTTACCATCACTTCACATTCGCTGGAATTTTACGGGTATTGCCGGGATTGCCAGGCATCTGCGGGAGGAGAGGATAATCCATGTTGTCAAAAATGAGTAAATTAGGATTTCTGATACTGCTGATTGGCGCGGTTTTATTGGCCGGTTGCGGCAGCCAAAACAAAAACAGTGAAGGAACAACGAATTCCGGTGCTGCGGCCAAGAAGAAGTTTGTCGTTGTTACCTCGTTTTATCCGGTGTATATTGCCACCATCAATGTCACTCGCGATGTTCCGGGCGTGGAAGTCATCAATATGACGAAACCGCAAACCGGTTGCCTGCATGATTACCAGCTGACGCCGGAAGATTTGAAAACGCTGGAACGTGCCAATGCGTTCGTTATCAATGGAGCAGGGATGGAAGCATTCCTGGATAAAACGCTCCAACAGCAACCGCAGTTGAAAGTGGTTGATGCCAGCAAGAATATTTCCTTACTGACTGATCAAACCGGCGAAGAAAATCCTCATGTCTGGGTCAGCATCACCAACCACATCCTCCAGGTTCAGAATATTGCCGGACAATTGGCAGTGCTTGATCCTGCCAACGCCGGACAGTACAAGAAAAATGCGGAGGAATATGGCAAAAAATTAGCGGTTTTGCGCGATACCTTGCAGAAAACGGTAGCCGATGTGCCCCAGCGGGAGATCATTACCTTCCACGAAGCATTTCCTTACTTTGCGAAAGAATTCAATTTAACTATTGTGGCTGTTATTGAACGCGAGCCCGGTACGGACCCGTCACCGAAAGAATTGGCCGAAACGATTAAAACGGTGAAGGAATCCCGGATTAAGGCTTTGTTTGTCGAACCGCAGTACTCGACGAAGGCTGCGCAAACGATTGCCCGCGAGACCGGGGCAAAAGTATATACGCTGGATCCAGTTGTAACCGGTGAAGCCAAACCGGGGGCCTACGACGATTATATCCGGATAATGGAAAAAAATTCAAAAACATTGCGGGAGGCATTACAATGACGCCAAACCAGCGGCATCCTGGTCCGTGCCGCGCTAGTGACTGTCGTCGGTTATGCTGTACAAAAGTGGAAAATTTTTGTGTGACCTTAGGCAATAAAAAAATTTTCCAAGATGTAAATCTTCATATTCACTGCGGCGAACTGACCGCGTTAATCGGCACAAACGGATCGGGGAAAAGCACTTTGTTAAAATCGATCCTGGGCGAAGTCCGGCACACGGGAACCCTGGAATATCTCGATGCCAAAGGAAAGCGCAGCGGCAATCCGTTGATTGGTTATGTGCCGCAATATCTGAATTTTGATCTGAGCACGCCGACGAGCGTATTTGATCTGTTCATGGCTTGTC
>CAYUNV010000130.1:0-9219 GCA_964446265.1 uncultured Negativicutes bacterium
TCAGGAATTACGCTTTCAACTCTTGAACCAAGCGGAAAAACCGGAAGAAATCTACCGCTTGCTGACCCAAGGCAATAAACAGATCACTATCGTGGAAACGGGTCGAAGTTTTGGCAAAGGCATTGGCACCAGTACGCGTTGGTCGATGTTGAAAAAACTGGAACAATTCCATGTAAAAACGATGAAACAAGCAGAAGTAATCGATATTCGGCAGGGCGAAGTTGTCGTAAAAAATCAGGCTGGCCAGGAAGTAATTTTGGCCGATACGGTGATTGATGCCGGGAAAACAGCTTCGGTGAATGAGCTGTACGAAGAACTGCAGGGAAAAGTCGAGAAATTGTCTCTGATTGGCAGTGCGAAAAAGCTGGGTAATATGCAAACAGCCATACGGGAGGCATACGATGAAGCGATCAAAGCCGGTGTAGCTGTGCAATAGAATTGGCAACAAAACTGGCAGTAAAAAATGCAATAGGCCTGGGGAATTGTATGCACAATAATTTACCAGGCCTTTAAAGACTAAATCAGTGCAATTCCTGTTTGGTTTCATGAGAAATATTTCACAAATCCTACACTTGCAGCTTGAATTTATTGAATATATTCTATTTTCCGATTGCGTCAAGGACGATATTACGAATAGTTTTCTGTAAAAAGGATTTTATGGGAGGGATTACTATGAAAACGAATCAAATCACGAAAGTCGCTTGTGTAGGCGCAGGCATCATTGGATCCAGTTGGGCGACAAAATTTGTTTTGCAAGGGTATCCTGTCCATGTATACGACACCGTGCAAAAGCAATTGGACAATGCAAAGAAAAATATAACCGATAACCTGGCTATTTTACAAAAAAATGAGATTATAACAGAACAAGCCGCCAAAAACGCGGCGAAGTTGTTGCTATATACAACCAATATAGAAGAGGCAGTGCAGGATGTTCAATTTATCCAGGAATCCGGGCCGGAACGCTATGAAATTAAACAGCAGATTTTAGAACAGATAGAGAATTTTGCGACTGCTGATGCAATCATTGCCAGTAGTACGTCCGGATTATTGGTCACGGAAATTGCCAAATACGCTAAAAATCCGGAGCGATGCATCGGAGCGCATCCGTACAATCCGCCCCATATTATTCCCCTGGTTGAAATTACAAAAGGGGATAAGACCAGCGAAGACGTAGTGCAGTGTGCATGCGAATTTTATACGCTGCTGGGCAAAGAACCGATCGTATTACAAAAAGAATCGCTGGGGTTCATTGCGAACCGTCTGCAGATTGCCTTGTTTCGCGAAGCGGTCGATCTGGTTACAAGGGGCGTTTGTTCTATCGAAGACATCGATAAAGCGGTAACTTTTGGTCCGGGGTTACGTTGGGCGCTCTTAGGTCCTAACATAATCTTTCAATTGGCTGGCGGTCAGCACGGGATCAGGGGATCCTCACTCCATATGAACCCCTCGGCAGAAAAATGGCTGGCGGACATGGCGACATGGGATAAGTTTCCCGAAGGCTGGCCGGATATTGCTCAGGCTGGCGTTGATGCGGAACTAGCGAACCGGCCGCCTGAATTTGGCAAGTCGAACGAGGAGATCATCCAATTCCGGGATAAAGGCTTGTTTGAATTGTTAAAATACCACAAAAAAATGTAGTCACTTAGTTTTTGTAAAAATAATTAGGCATTATTATGCGAATACAAATATATGGCATAAATATTGCAAGAAAAGATAATAGTTACTAATATTGTTTTTAAATGGTACAAATTTTGTGGATACAGTGATGTTTCGAAACAACATAATATTATTTAGTTACTGATGGTTGATGCAGTACAGTTGTTATGCGTGTTTTTTGCCCAGCTATTTTCTCGAGGGGCTATTCCAATAGGGTGTGTGTGAAGTATGGTCTGGACACCGAAGAAAGTCGGGGTGGAAAGGAGGAATGACGGGGTTCCTTGGTTTTCGCAGTAGGTGATGGATATGAAGCGAAGGCGGTTCGTGGATATGGAGAAAACAAAGGAAAACTCTATTTTCAGCCGTTTTACGTTCATCATTAGTCGAAACTCCGTAATAATGATTCAGAACACAAGATTGGAATTGGTTAAAGTTAGCTTAGAAAGCGAGAGGGGCGTTACAATGAAAAAATCTGCAATACTAGTCCTAATATTAACATTCTTACTGTGCTCAGTTGGCAGCGTATTTGCGGGACCATTTGCCGATGTTCCAGCAAATCACTGGGCGTATGGCGCTGTTAGTAAACTTGCTAAAGCCGGTGTAATCGACGGCTATAACGATGGTACGTTTAACGGCGACAAAACTATGACACGTTATGAGATGGCGCAAATCGTAGCGAAAGCGATGGAGCGTTCCGACAAAGCGGATGCTGCTAGCAAAGAACTCATTAATAAGCTGTCCAATGAGTTTGCAACCGAATTGAATAACCTCGGTGTTCGGGTAACGAAGATCGAGAACCGATTGGACAAAGTTTCTTTTGATGGCCAGTACAGAATGTGGTGGAGAGGTTTGCGGGACCATACGATTGGAACTATCCCGTACAAGCTTCAAAAGAATTTTGGCGAAGGCCAATTGCTCTTGAATTTTAATTATAAAGTTGATGATACGTCGAATTTGTTTCTTCAACTGGCGGAACGCCAATTCTGGGGCGAGCCGGCTTTCAGTTCCTACCATTCCTGGAACGTAAGCAACCTGAATCATTACGGCATGACAAAGAAATTCGGGGACACCACCGTTTCCATTGGCCGTCAGGCAGTGAACCTCGGCCAAGGTGGGATTCTTTGTACCGGAGTTGATTTTGGGTTTAATCCGCAATTTGAAGGCGTAATTGTTTCTACGAAAACCGGCGACGTAAAGGTCAATATGATCGGTGGTTACACTACTACTAATGGGGTGGAAGGCGTAGGCGGTATCTTGGGCTTTGATCCGTACTACACTGGCGCGCGTTGGTACGGCTTGGATGCTTCCACGAAGATCGGTAAACGCGTAACGGTCGGGGCTGCTTTTGCCCATGAAAGCTTTAAAGATGGGTATGATTTCAACCCTTCTGCAGATCCCAGAAAATATTATTCCTTGAACACCAGCATTGATTTGGGTGGCGGGTTTATGTTGAACGGCGAGTGGATGAAGTCCGATGTAGATACCAACAATACAGCTTATTCCGTCACCGCCATTTATCACAAAAATAAAGATACTTATGTTGTAGGACATTCCAGTACTGGTTATAATGCGATCGATCAATATACGAGCATTACCCAGGGAGGCTGGCAGTGGGTGCTCGGCGTGCCGCAAGGGTTGACATTTGCTGATTGGAACGG
The DNA here is from genome assembly GCA_964446265.1 of uncultured Negativicutes bacterium. Lineage (GTDB taxonomy): Bacteria > Bacillota > Negativicutes > CTSoil-072 > CTSoil-072 > CTSoil-072. The sequence continues at coordinate 3,315 of CAYUNV010000130.1, forward strand.
CAATTTTATACTCTATATGCATCAGATTTCGAAGACATTGCAAACACGCATCTTAGTTGAGGATATCCATTCCAATGGGCAAACAAACCGTGAATGGGGCGCTGGCTTCCAGTACAATTTCTAATTTGTCCTAAAAGCAAGATCCAAGGAGCTCCTATTGCAGCCGCAATTGTATAATTTTTAAACTTTGTTACAATTGCGGCTGCTGTAGGCAACTGTTTGGTTGAAAAATATAAACAGTTATGGAGGAAAGGCAATGAAAAAGAAGATTGCAATAGCAGTTCTTTGTTTTTGTTTCTTGTTTGCAGCGATCGCCCAGGCAGCTCCGTTTAAAGCGACCGTACCAACTGTTGAGGATCATCACTACAACGTGAAACTGGTAATCAACCCCACTTCTTTTCTTGGACATGGTACCAATGGTTGTATGTTTGATGCCAATGACAATTATTATGTAGGCAGTGTTTCCGGAGCATCTACTTATAAGGTAGATACTAAAACCGGTGAAGCAACCCTCTTTCTTGGACCGCCGAATGGTGGCGCCGATGATATGGTGTTCCTCGCAGACGGAACGGTTGTCTGGAACGCATTTTTCAACGGTGAAGTTTGGAAGAGAACTCCCGATGGAAAAGATACTTTGCTGGGAACCAACATTGCGGGCGCTAATGCGGTAGCGTTGAATAAAGAAGGACGCGTTTTTGTTACCCAATGCTTCTTTGGTAGCGCCCTCTGGGAAATCGATCTTTCCGGACAGCAAAATAACCGTAAGATTTGGGAGATCCCCGGTGCAGGCCCTAACGGCAGTTCTTTTGGCCCTGACGGCATGCTGTACACTCCGCTTTGGTTCAAAGGCCAGATCATTAAAACCAACGTTGACACTGGCGAATGGTCGGTGGTAGCGGAAGGGATCAAGGTTCCGTCCGCTGTTAAATTCAATTCTAAAGGGGAACTGTATACTACGGATACAGCGACCGGCAATATCTACCGCGTTGATATCAATAACGGCCAATTGACTTTGGTAGCTACATTAAAACCGCATCTTGACAATTTTGCATTTGATTCAAAGGATATGATGTATGTTACCGAAATGTCTGACAATGCAGTATGGGAAGTTGATGTGACTAACGGTAAAACCCGTAAAGTTACCGATGCTTCCGTCGTTTTCCCGAACGGGCTCGCAGTTGCCCCGGGGCCTGACGGTAAAGACTTGCTGTACCTGGCTGATAATTTCAACTATAAAAAAATCAATCCTTATACCGGTGAAGTAGTCGTCTGTGATAACAAAGCCGCTTTTGTTGACACGACCACTGTTTCCGATGATGGTAAGTATGTGTTAATGTCGGCTTGGTTCACGGGAAAAGTTCAAGTGTTTGACAGAAGTAATGACCAAATGCTTTATGCCATTCCTGGCTTCAAACAAGCAGCCGGTACGTTGATGCTTTCTGATGGCAGCGTATTAGTGGCTGAAGGAACTGGCGATATCGTTAAGGTAACCGATAAGGAAGGCATACAAAAAACGGTTCTTGCTGATGGATTACAGGCGCCGACCTTTATGGCGAAAGCAGCCGGTGGCGCAGCTATCTATGTTACGGAATACGCTGCCGGGCAGATCACCAAAATTGATCTTGCTACGGGCGCAAAACAAGTAATCGCCAAGGGTCTGCAATCGCCGAAAGGCATCGCGCTCAATAAGGACGGAAAACTGGTAGTACTGGAAGCCGGCACTAAAAAACTTCTAGCTATTGATCCGGCTACCGGCGCTAAAAAAGTGATTGCCAGCCATTTAGCCAGTGGCGCCAATATCCCTGTAAAAGGTTTTGGACACCCGGCATTTGCGTTTGGGCAAGTGACAATTTCCCAGTCGGGCAACATTTATGTTTGCGCCGATGAAGATAACACCATTTACATGTTCTCTCATAAATAAGCAGTAAGTGTACAAATGAGCTATTTGTGTGATTGTATGTAAAGTATACAAATGAAATTATAAAAGTGGCAGTCGAAAATTAGGCTGCCACTTTTATAATAAGATAAAAGTGCAAAGTATATGAAAAATCAGATTAAATAGTACTAAAAAGGAATTTATTAAAAAATGGAACGATTATTGCATATCAATTAGAGCAGTATCTTAAATTGTTATCGTAATTTTTCATTTAGAAATACAGTGGCATAGTTATTGCATATATTTATTGTAGAGGCTGATTAAAGCGGACAGTTAACGATGAAATAACGAATGAAACGTGCGCATAATTTGCGATACCATATTTGGTCTGAACACCGAAGAAAGCCGGGGTTGAAAGGAGGACAGCAGAGAGTTTCCTGGTTTTTCGCAGTAGGTGAGCGATATGAACTGGACGAAATAAGGGAATACCGAGAAAACAATTGGAAACTCTATTCGCATTCGTTCTTGGGTTCATTATTAACAGAAAACTCAAAAAGGCAAGCAGTAAATTATCGAAAAATTGAGGGGGAAGAACGAATGAAGAAAGTATTAGTTACAGCGTTGGTCTGTATGTTCTTGATGGGCCTTGCCGGCGTTGGTATGGCTGCACCGGCAAGCATTTTCAGCGATGTTCCTGCGGATCACTGGGCTTATAAAGCCGTCAACACCCTGGTTAAAGACAAAATTGTCGAAGGTTATGGCGACGGAACCTATCGTGGCGATCGCACCATGACTCGTTATGAAATGGCACAAATCATTGCCAATGCTATGACGAAAATGGATAAAGCGTCCGCTGAAGACAAAGCTCTTATCAATAAATTAGCAAAAGAGTTTGCTGATGATTTGGCGCAAATCGATGCCCGCTTAGCAAAAGTAGAGAAAAAAGTTGCTGCCGATAAGCTAAATTGGGGCGCAGAAGCTACTTTCCGTTATATTCAAATGTCTGATACCAAACGCTCCGGCGTCAATCAAACGAACTGGCGCTTGAATGCAAGTTCGCAAATCAACGACAATACCACTGCAAATATCCGTTTCATTAACGAAAGACAAACTTCTTGGGGAACTACTGCAGCCGATGTGAATACTGTTATTGAAGCAAACCTCAAAATTAACAATTTCTTAGGTATGGACGGTGTTACTACGACTCTCGGCCGTTTTAACGAACCAATGGGTACTACTGGTTATTGGATGAACTATTGGGGCGTAGATGGTGTGAAAGTTAACTTCGGTAAAGACCTCAAGGTTGAAATTGGTGCTGCTGACTTTAAAAATCCAAGTACCGGTTATACTGGTGTTCCAATAGTATATCTTGCCGCGCCTGCAGGGACGACCACTGCAGCCGCAGGTGATAGAGCATACCTTTCTTGGACCGACGCTTACTGGATTAACTTGAAATATGCAACCAGCAAAGCAACGTCGTTACAAGCTTGGTATATGAAAAATACTGGAAATAAGCTTACCACTGGTATTGCTAACTCTCAGGTTGATCTTTGGGGCGCTGGTATTTCCACTCGCTTTGCAAAAAACTTCCTTCTTCGCTCAGACTATGTTAAAAATACCGCTTATGATGAAGATAATACCGCAACTTACGTCCGCTTGAATTACAAAGGCGCTGACTTTAAGAAACCAGGATCTTGGGGTTTAGGCGTAGGTTATGTGAAGGCTGAACGGTTTGCGTCAGCTGGATGGGGAGATTATTGCACTACAGGGCTTGCACCAACTGGCAACGTTGAAGAATATGAAGCAATCTTCGACTATACATTGGCGAAAAATATTAAACTGTTCGTAGCACAAGCATTTGATGCGCAAGATCCTCGCGGCGGCACCTATATTATGCCTAACACTCCTCTGCGTGGTAACTGGACTCGTGTACAACTTGCTTGGCAATTCTAATCAATATTGCTAAAGAGTTGAGGTATACACCGTGTGTATACAATGTGAACAGTCTCTTGTCTGAAAAAACAGGGGATCCAAGTTAATAGGATTTACAGGAAATATACAACTTTAGCCCCCCTTAATAGGCAGGAAATATGATCACCATATAACTTGTTTATTAAGGGGGCATTTTTATGCGGTTGTATATAACAAATAAGCTGCAAAGGAGGAAATTTGAATGGACAATCCAATTTTAAAAACGATCAAGTCACGCAGAAGTATTCGCAAATTTACCGAGGAACAAATTAAAGAAGAAGAACTCCAGGCTGTTTTGGAAGCCGGAATGTGGGCGCCTAGCGCCGGCAATAGTCAAGCCTGGCATTTTACAGTTGTTCAGAATACGGAGGTTCTGGACTGGCTGAACAAACAAGTGAAAGAAGCGGCGAAACTGTTTCGGGTGGAGTATATTCAGAAGATGGCCAACAATGAGAAGTTAAACGTGTTTTATCATGCGTCGACGGTGATTGTTGTATCCGGGGACGAAAGCGACCCCGATGCGACAGAGGCAAATTGCGCCGCTGCTACGGAAAATATGCTCCTGGCGGCGGAAGCGTTGGGGCTTGGCGCCTGTTGGGTCAATTTCATCCGCCACCCGTGTGACCGAAATGCGGCGAATAAAAGAGAATTTCTTGACAGGCTTTCCATTCCAGAAGGATACAAACCTTATAGTTCCGTCGTGTTGGGTTATAAAAAAATCGAAACGGCCAATGCGCCGGAAAGAAAACAAAACATAGTAAATTATATACGCTAGAGCAAAATCCCTTGGCGCCAGCGCTGGATTTTATGTTACTAAGGAAATAAAAAGAGAGGGGTATCAAAAAGTATACAAATTATCGAAAAATTGTCTTAAATCTATACAATTATATTTTTCTGAATACGCAATCCTAGGATTAAAGCAGACAATTGAAAATGATGATGATTTGGCATCGTTTTTGCATTTATTATCTATTGTGTGTGTTGAACATTAGCCAAACGTAGAACGGCATGAAAAACCATTCGGTAAGTTTAAGCATCTGCGAATTGTTTTTGTTGCAGCGCAGGTGCATGTGGTTTGGTTTTTGAATGTACAACATTGAATATTTTTTATAAACAGGAGGAGGAAATTACCATGAATGTAAAAGAAATGTTTGATTTAAAAGGTAAAACCGTAATCATTACCGGGGGCTCGGTTGGTCTTGGCGCTCAAATGGCGACTGCGGTGGCGGAAGCCGGCGCTAATGTTGTTATCGCCGCTCGGAAAGTTGACCGTTGTACTGAAATTTGTGACAAACTCGAAAAAGATTGTGGCGTCCGTGCTATCGCGGTTGCTTGCGATGCCAGCAAAGAAGCAGATTGCCAAAACTTAATCGATGTTACCATGGAAGAGTTCGGCAAAATTGATGTTTTGGTTAACAATGCCGGAATTGCCTGGGTTGCTGATTCACTGAACTTCCCTATGGATAAATGGCAAAAAGTTCTCGCACTCAATCTTAACGGTACGTTCCAGTTGTCGATGCTGGCTGGCCGCATCATGAAAAACCAAGGTTATGGGAAAATTATCAATACTGCATCGATTGGCGCATTGGGCGGCGATCTGCCGGAAAATGCAAACTCGGTAGCTTATACCGCCAGCAAAGGCGCTGTTGTCAGCATGACAAAAGACTTAGCAGTTAAATGGGCTCGCCATGGCATCACTGTCAATGCAATCTGCCCAGGTTGGTTCCCAACCAGCATGAATGATAAATTGCTGGAACAAATGGCTCCGCAAATCATGCCGAGAATTCCGCTTGGCCGTTACGGCGGGGAAAATGACCTCAAGGGTGTTATCGTATTCCTGGCAGGCGCTGCATCCAACTATATGACCGGCCAACTGCTTGTTGTTGATGGCGGCCAAACCTCTATGGTATAAGACAAACATTGTGAATATGCATTGCCTGGTTATCTTTTTTAGAGTACATTTATCCTTCTCACAGTCTGTAAGACTCCGCCCTCTTAGGACGGAGATCAACAGACTGTAGTTCGGAGGTTAGAAAACCCGGCTTGCACCGAGCTATT
>CAYUNV010000131.1:0-3188 GCA_964446265.1 uncultured Negativicutes bacterium
TCTGAACACTAACCGACAAAAGTCCTGCTAAATCTTCGTCTGTTAAAAACGGACTATTTTGAAGTTTTTCCCTTAAAACATCTTGGCGTATTTTCTTTTGTAGTCGCGCCATATCATCACCTATTTTTAGTAGTAACTAATATGAGTAACATGTATCAATCATTATAAGTAGTTACTGCTAAAATTGCAAGAAAAAATAATGAGCAATATAGAAAGTTTCATTAACTTTTGTATTGCTCATTATTTACAGTTTATTCTGCTTTAATAATTTCTTTGCCGTTATAATACCCACATTCAGGACATACACGATGCGGCATCTTCAATTCGTGGCATTGTGGACAAGCCACCAGTTCAGGAACAGTTAATTTCCAGTTAGCCCGACGTGAATCACGACGCGCTTTTGACATTTTACGCTTTGGAACTGCCATTGTAAATCTCCACCTCCTTATTCCATACGGTTAAACCTGACTGCCTGCGCTATGGTTCAGTTTTCTTAACAAACTGCTGAAGCACCGCTAACCGCGGATCAACAATTCTTTCCAGGCAAGAACAGGATGTAAGATTTAAGTTAGTCCCGCAGTGCAGACATAACCCCTTGCAATCTTCTCGGCACAGAGTCTTTAGCGGCTCCGCCAATAACAAAGATTCTCTCACAAGTTCAGTGATATCAATCTCATCACCCTGATAACAGGAAAAATCATTATCTTCTTCATTTGTTTCCAGCGTCATCTCCTGAAATTCTTCCGAAAAAGGAACCTCCAACGACGACGAATACTCTTCCAAACAGCGATTGCATACAAAACGGACTTGTTTCGCACGTATGATACCAGCAATTTCTAGTAAACGGCCTGTATTTACTACTTCGCCGTCAACACAAATTGTTGCGTCAAGCCACCCCTGCTCTTCAAGCAGTCCTACATCCCGGGCAGAACAGACAAAGGAAAAAGATTCTTTTCTTCCAATCTCTCTTTTTACTTGCGAGATATTGATTTTCATCATTTCCACCTCAGTCTTAATACATTATATAGATATCTGAAGCGGTTTGTCAAGAAATCCATTTAGAAATTCGTAGAAACCGTGGAAAGTCAAGGCCGGCAACAGCCGGCCTGCGAATTTTAACCCAGGTGAACAATTTTTTTCGTATCGCGAGCAATAACTAATTCTTCATTGGTCGGAATAACGAAAATTTTAACTTTGGCGCCATCGACACTAATTTCTTTTTCTTTGCCGCGAACATCATTTTTCACGAGATCAATGCCCGTACCAAGAAACTCTAATCCACCACAAATCAAATTACGCATATATATATCATTTTCACCTACACCGGCAGTAAATACAATTACATCCACGCCACCCATAGCTGCCACATAGCTGCCGATAAATTTACGTACCCGATAGGCAAATACATCCAATGCAAGCTGGCACTGTTCATTACCCTCTTCTGCCGCTGCCTCAATATCACGAAAATCGCTCGACACACCGGAAATACCTAAAACCCCTGACTTTTTATTCAGATAAGCATCAATTTCATCTGCCGTATAATTTAATTTTTTCATCAAAAACGGAATAACAGCCGGATCTACTTCTCCGGATCTTGTTCCCATAACCAACCCTTCCAGCGGCGTAAAGCCCATGCTGGTATCAATAGATTTTCCACCTTTTACAGCGGCTAAACTCGCGCCGTTACCTAAATGGCATGTTACAATCCGCAAATCGGCTATATCTTGTCCCATCAAATCAGCCACACGCTGTGATACATATTTATGGGAAGTTCCGTGAAATCCGTAACGACGAACTCCGTACTTCTTATATGCATCATAGGGTAAACCGTACAAAAACGCATGCTTAGGCATCGTTTGATGGAACGCAGTATCAAATACCCCTACTTGTGGAACTCCTGGCATTAATTCTGCACAGGCATTAATACCAATAATATTGGGCGGATTATGGAGAGGAGCCATTTCCACACAATCTTCCAAAGCCTTCATAACGTCAGCATTGATCAACACAGAATCAGCAAATTTTTCTCCGCCGTGCACAACCCGATGACCGACCGCATCAATTTCTTGCATTGATGCAATAACTCCGTGCGCACTGTCAGTCAATGCTTTTAATACCATTTGCACCCCGGTCTTATGGCTGTCTATTTCTGCCTTAATCACAGTTTTGTCTTTTCCTGCCGGTTGATGGGTAAGAACAGACCCTTCCAGGCCAATCCGTTCAACCAGGCCTTTTGCCAACAATGATTCGTTCGTCATATCAATCAGTTGATATTTAATTGACGAACTGCCACAATTCACAACCAATACTTTCACATTAAATCCTCCCTATATCTTCATTTTCCACCTATTTTGTAACGGGCCTTTTAAGCAAGCCTGAATTTTAGCTTTCGACACCCATATCACGATCCCTTCTCTTTATAGGAAAATTTTTATATTTTTTTACTCTCAACAATCCATAGAGTATGATATGATTTGTTTAACGCAATGAAAACCAGCTTTCATCCAACTGCATTTGCGACGCCGCAAGCCGCTTAACGCCATCACAAAAAGTAGTGATATTTTATAAAAACGAAGAAGGAGCTTACTTACATTATGAATGTTATTGGTATTGTCGCTGAATACAACCCTTTTCATAATGGGCACCGTTGGCATCTTGAACAGGCCAAGAAACAATCAGGATGTACTCACGCCATTGTTGTAATGAGTGGAAATTTTGTACAACGCGGAGAACCGGCAATATTTGATAAATGGAGCCGGGCTGCCGCAGCAATTGCAGCCGGCGCTGATTTGGTATTAGAAATGCCCGCCCTATCTGTTGTACGCAGTGCGCAATATTTTGCCACCGGCGGCGTACGGTTATTGGAACGATTAGGCGTCATCAGCCATATCTCCTTCGGGATGGAGAGCATTGACCCTGATTTGCCAATTATCATTGAAGCAATTGAAGATGAAACCGTTAAACAGTATATTGCCCAACGTCTAAAAGAAGGGCAACCGTATGCGGCGGCTGTCGCGAATTCAATCGCTGCAAAATATAACATTGATGCACAAGTTCTTTCTTCCCCTAATAATATTCTTGCTATTGAATATATGAGAGCTCTGCAAAAATATGCTCCTCAAATACAACCTCTACCCATTCTCCGCAAAGGACCCGGCTTTCACGATACAACCCTTCATGGCTGTTTT
>CAYUNV010000131.1:3198-9205 GCA_964446265.1 uncultured Negativicutes bacterium
GTTTTGCCAGCGCTTCTGCGCTACGATTCGCAATACAGACCGATGGTTCCATAAACGAACAAGTTCAACTCGCTGTACCAATTTTTGCGCAAAAACTCTATCAAAACTTACTTCAAGCAGGGCGTGGGCCAGTAACCCTAAGTTGTCTGGAAAATATTATTCTAGCCAAACTTAGAACGATTAACCCGGAATTATTGACGAATCTCCCAGACATTTCCGAAGGTTTGGAACACAGATATTTAGCCTCTTCGCAAAAATCAGGCAATATCGAAGAACTATTGCAGCTAATAAAAAGCAAACGATATCCGAAGACTCGTTTGCAACGAATTCTTATTCAATTACTACTCGGAATTACTAAAAAACAAACAGATACATTTAACACAAAAGGGCCACTTTATGCCCGGATTCTGGCATTCAACGATCACGGCCGCCATATCTTAAAAAAAATACAACACCACAACCAAGTACCGGTTATTACAAAAGTATCTCATTATTTAACCAGCAAACAACGTCACCAACAATCGTTAACACCACTCCAGGAAATGCTTGCGATCGATATTACCGCTACAGATCTTTACGCCCTTAGTCTTTCCAATTCGGCTTGGCGAAGAGCGGGCTTAGATTTTCTTCATTCACCGGTATATCTTCGCTCCTAATCGGGCTCGAATCATTTTTTAGCAAAAAACATTTGCTTAATCTGCGGCATAGCGTTACGTGCCGCTTGCTCACCTAGAGCAACACATTCATCCATCGCTTCAAACGAGCTTGGCGCTATGTGCCCAGTTTGTGGTTGTATCAGAATATGATAATTATCTCTCCGGTAGTTTAGTAACTCTCTTTCCATGATATCAATCGTTTGAATGATAACATCAAATATTGAACAAATGGCATAATTTCCTGCACTCGTTAAATCGACCCCTATGACAATATCAGCCCCCATATTACGCACTACATTAAGCGGAGTGGGATTTACAACAGCACCATCAACTAACAGGTGTCCATCATATTCAAAAGGAGCAAAAATGCCAGGCACCGATATGCTGGCCCGTACGGCGGAAGCAACTGGACCTTGGGAAAAAACAATTTCCCGGCCACTCTTTAAATCGGTTGCTACAACAGCCAATGGAAGGAGTAAATCGGCAAAATCTTTATCCCTTAGCAAAGTACGTATCATTGTTAATGCCCGGTCACCTGAAAAAATACCCATTTTAGGAATCTTGAAATCAACCAACTGCAACCGTTTCCACTGTTTCGCTAATTTCCATATTGCATCTGGCTCTAAGCCGGCACAATACAAAGCGCCTATTAAACTTCCAATGCTGCAGCCGGCAACATAATCAATCGGGATGCCTTCTTGTGCAAAGACACGCAACACTCCGACATGCGCTAATCCACGTAATCCGCCCGATCCTAACGCCAGCCCAATTCGTGGAGTCACTATCTTGCCTCCCAATTATTTTTGTTTTTCCTCTTTTGCCCCTTGTAAAGCCGCTATTACATCATTGTGGCCGCGTTGTACAATTTCCATTGCTCCGCCAAGATTAGACGACAAATGGGTAAAAACCTCTTCTGCATATCGTAACGCATCACATTGCAGATCCCGTGCTTTATTATGGGCCTGTTGAATAATTTCTGCTGCTTGTTCCTGCGCTTGCTGGGTAATCGCATTTTCATCCGTCAAACGCTCAACATACGCTTTTGTTTGGTCAAGCGTTGCCTGAGCTTCTTTTTTTGCTTCTTCAATAATACGATTCCGTTCGTTCAAAAGTCGCCCAGCCTCAACAATTTCACCTGGTACTGCCGCTTGCAGTTCGTCGATCAATCGTGTCAAGTCATCTTCTTCAATTACACGTTTATTGGTAAAGGGTACTCGCGTGGCATCTACTAACAAATTTTCCATTTCTTCAAGAATTTCGTCAATTGTCATTTTTCTCCCACCTTAGCAATAAGATCATTGGAGTTTTGCTTTCCGGCAGCCAACAAATCGGAACAACGTTTGATAATCCTCTCTTCGACACAGGCAGGAACCAATCCTGTAATTTTTCCACCAAATCCGGCTAATTCTTTAATTCCAGTAGAGCTAACGAATGAATACTTACCACTGGTCATAATAAAGATAGTTTCTATTTCCGGATCAATGCTATTGATCAACAAGGCTCTTTGAACCTCTGCTTCAAAATCGCTAAACGCCCGCAACCCCCGAACAATAATATGTGTGTTTTTCAAACGAACATATTCATTTAACAATCCGGAAAAAGCTTCTACCTTCACATTCGGTATATCCTGAGTAGCCATTTTCAGCATTTCGACTCTTTCTTCCATGGAGAAAAATGGTTTTTTATTGGGATTCTGAAAAACTGCAACGATAATTTCGTCAAACATTGTGCTTGATCTCTTAATAATATCTACATGTCCATTCGTAACCGGATCAAAACTGCCCGGACAAATTGCCAACCGCATACTTTATCCCCTTTCTGGTTCTCCATTACGACTTTGTAAAAAACTGAGCACAGTTTCTCCATAGCGTTCCATCCGTTTAACTTGCAACACGTTTAACTCGGTTGTCAACTCATCATGCCGGGAATGTTCTAAAACAAGTATTCCCTGAGGGTTCATTAGAGAATTCACATCCAAAAACGCTACAACTTGCTGTATCCACCCCTGATTATATGGCGGATCACAAAATATGATATCAAAAAATTTATTTTCCCGCTGTAAGCGCAATAAAATTTTCAGCACATCACCTCTAAATACATCACACTTTTCCTGCAATCCGGTTCGAATTGCATTATCTTTTATTATCCCGATACTCACAGGACTATGATCAACAAATATGGCGTGCCGGGCGCCCCGGCTTAAAGCCTCCAACCCTAAGTTACCGGTTCCGGCAAACAAATCCAATACGGCGGCACCGTTAATTCGGGGCCCTAAAATATTAAACAATGATTCCTTAATTCGATCAGCTGTCGGGCGTGTATTTAGGCCTTGAGGAGTTTTCAGCTTCGTTCCTTTGGCACTACCCGTAATGATACGCATCGATATTTCACATCCTCGCCATTCCCTTGCCTAACACCCAATCCATCCAATTTTTTATTTACTGAAAAATGGAAGTTAGAGAGTCGTATTTATTTTACCATATTTTTTTCAGCCTGACATCGTTATAACGCGTAAAGATTGTATTTCATTTCACTAATTACAGGAAAGCTGTTAAAAAGAGCGAATAATTTTTAAAGTTAGCAAAAACGGAACAGCATGAAAAGAGGCATTTATGATTCTGCGTTTTACTAGGTATTTTTTTATTATTAGTTTGCTAATTATTACAATTTTCACTATCGAATACCTGACCGGTCATGTTCAATGGAAAATCGGCCAAAAAGCGGTGTGGCAAGAACACCGAACAACTAAAATGACAATTCTCCTATTACCCCTGGATAGCCGTCCCCCTTGCACACAAATCGTATAACAACTTGCAGCCATCGCCGGAATAAAAAATCTCCTTCCACCGGCGACCTTACTCGACAATTATAAAACGCCGGCTGACCGAGTGGGTTTACAGCAATGGCTGCAAACTAACATTACGCAAGCCGATGCCGCAATCATTTCCATAGACATGTTGATCCACGGTTGTTTATTGGCGTCGCGTCAAGCCAAAGGATCAGCTCAAGACCAAGAAAAAGCAATTGATTTATTAATAGAACTGCATGAAAAAAATCCTCAAATACCACTGTATATTTTTAATATTATTCCACGATTATTAATCGCTGACTCGGAAGAAACAATCCGGTTTCAAAAAGCCATGACGCAATACTCTATATTGAAGGACCAAATTGCATTGTTCGAAAATCCTCGTGATGTAGAACAGCTAGAAAAGATCGAAAACCAAGTTCCGTTAGAACTTATTCGCAAATACCAATCTTTGTATGCCCAAAACCATGATCTCAATTTTCGTTTGATAACCTTAACAAACCAAGGTGTTTTTGCCGGATTGGTTATTGGCCAGGACGACAGCCAGCTATTCGGTTGGCCAAACAGTATCAAAAGAACATTGAAAAATCATCTGGCTAACTTGCCGGAGATGAAAGATAAAATATTCATCACCCGTGGCACCGATGAATTGGCACTCACGTTATTAGGCCATATTGCTACACAGAATTCCGGTTTGCAACCACATATTTACATAGCGTATTCGCATCAACAAGCCGCGCAAACAGTCATGCCCTTTATGCCGAACACAGTGCAGCAAACAATTTCCGAAAAAATCCACCTGCTGGGCGGGCGGGAAGTCGATGATCCGAGTAAGGCGGACTTTATTTTATATGTTCATATTGGCAACCGAAAAACAAAAGACACTGTATTGGCCGAAGCAAACCATCAATTAAACCGCTTCTTTGAACAAGGATATAAAGTAGCGCTGGTTGACCTCACCGAAGATTTTTATGCATCCGAAACGTTACTCTCTCTCTTGACAAAGCAAAAAACAGATTTAACCAAACTGATTGGTTATGCCGGCTGGAATACCACCAGCAACTCAATCGGAACAGCCGTAACACAAGCAGGGCTGTTTTTCCTGGCAACAACGAATTCCGCTTCACTGCCTGAAGCCTGTGAAATTTATAAAGGCAACCTTGAATTTTTGATTGCCCGCTTACTTGACGATTGGTATTATCAAAAAAATATCCAACCGGATATCAATCAACGACTGCTTCTCACTGGAGTAGATCCATATAATCTTGGCAGCGCATACAACAAAACCGATCAACACATCCAGGATCTTATGGCTGACAAAGCCAGCCTATTGTTTCAGCAAAACCTCGCGAACCGGCTCATACCAATTTCTGCGGCAGGCGCAAATCACTACATCGCAATTACTGATTTACAAATCATTGCACGCCTGCCCTGGTCCCGCACCTTTGAACTTTATATCAACCCTACCCTATCATTAACGTATTGGCAATAATGAATAATTACAAAAAACAGGCTATTGAAAAGACAAATCTGCGGCGTTCTCTTGCAAGTGGGCCTCAGATTCAACTTAACAATAGCCTGTCAGCCAAGAAAATTAACGGATAAGCCTGCGCGCACCTAAATACCTGGCTTGATAATATGGTTTTGACATTGGTGTTATAACCACTTCGCTTGCACTGGAACTGGCATGAATAAATTGTCCATTACCGATGTAAATACCTACATGGGAAGGACCGGGCTCATATGTTTCAAAAAATACCAGATCCCCAATCTGCAAATCTTGTTGACGATTTATTACCATGCCAACTACAAATTGTTCATCTGCCATTCTCGGTACATTAAACCCGTTCGTCTGCATCACATAATAAACAAAACCGGAACAATCAAACCCCCCTGGCGAACGTCCGGCCCAAACATAAGGAACACCAAGAAACTGTTTTGCAAATGCTGCAACCTGGTACCCGATACGATTATCACTTCGCGATCGGCTGACGGAAGACATCGTGCGGTCATCCATTATCATTTGCAGCGTTTTGGCGCCAACAATTCCGTCCGCTTCCAATCCAGCATCGATCTGAAACGCAACGACCGCAGACCGCGTTGCCGGACCAAAAACTCCATCCACCTGGTCTTCCAGGTAGTTGTAGTCTTTCAGCTTTTGCTGGATTAACCGCACATCGGTTCCGGTCATACCCTGCTTCAAAAGTCCCCCACCTGATGCAGAAGCGGCTTCAACTGTTGAAGGCAGGCTAGTACCACTTACCCATAGAACAAGAAAGCATCCTAAAACAAATTTTGAAAACTTGATCCTGTCGTCCTCCCCCTGTCATTTTTTCTTATTTTTTCGTATCTCTATATCTAATAGCAAACTGTTTCGCCAGAATTTTAAAAAATCCTATCAGGAAATAACCGCAACAAAAATATAATTTTTTATGGTCAACAAGGTTGACAAAAACTGCTAGCCTGTGTATACTTGAAAAGGTAAAACAACGGGGCGTAGCGCAGTTTGGTAGCGCGCTTGGTTCGGGACTAAGAGGCCGCA
>CAYUNV010000132.1:0-6243 GCA_964446265.1 uncultured Negativicutes bacterium
GGCAAAAAAGCCATTAACGCCAACTTTGCATCGGAGGCGACATGGCGGTTGTAGACTTGGGTTAAGATCAACCCGGTCGAAATATCCGGCGGCAGATTGGAAATATCAACCGCATCCAGGATCGTAATCCCAGCGATCGGATCAATGCCTAGCCGACAATACAACAATTCAAGAAAACTCATTCCCGGCAAAACTGATAACGAAATATTATTTGCCGCGGCTTTTGCGCGGATCATAGGAACCGTCGCTTCAGCAACCAACGGACTGCCCGGTACCGCGTAAACAATATGCACTCCTGTCTGGGCCCGTTTCACCACATCATCGGCAATCGCTTCATAAACCTCATCAAACGTCGCAGATTGATCGTACAGAAAGTCGTAACTTTGAAACGGTATGCCTTGTTCCGCAAGCGCAGCAACAGTGGGATGTTTTTCCGTCCGCAAAAACAACTGTTCCGCCATTTTTAATGCTGTCATGGTTTCCAAGGTAATTAATTCGGACGGCCCCGGCCCCAATCCAACAATCGTAATTTTTCCCATCGTATTATCTCCTCAACAAGCGCAAATTTCGTAGTACCCGGGCAGTCTTTGGTCCAACTCGCGGGATTTGTTCCACGTCCTGGGCGCTGATGCCGCCCACGGCCAATAAAGCGATTCCATACGTTGAACCGCCAATGCAGATGGCCACAAGCGTAGACAACGTGTTATGCAGAGTAATCGCCATCGTTTTATCATAGACGACGATAACAATTCCAGCCATTATAGCAGCAGCGATACCTGTCCGGGCTAGATCTTTAAAGTCCATGTTAAACCCGACGTAACGATATACAAAGTATAAATTCAATGCTGCGGCAATCGCGAAATCAGCAACCGTTGCCCATGCCGCGCCTTTGATTCCTAACCACGGGATAGCCGTCAACGTCCAGCTCATACCCACTTTTACAACCGCTGAAAGCACCATATTTAAAACCGGAATTGCCGTCCGGCCAAGGCCCTGTAATACTCCAGTCGTCACCTGCTGAACGCCAAGAAAGAAAATCCCAATCGACAAAATCGCAATCGGTACACCAGCGTTCGGAGTTCCATACAACATCTGTGAAATTGGGGTTGCCAAAAGGTACATGCCCACAAAACTCGGAATTGTAATTAAATTGGATATCCGCATGGCAGTCGCAGTACGCTGGTAAATCCGCTCTTTCTTGCCGAGCGTAAACGCTTCCGACACAGCGGGAACCAAACTAGCGGCCAAGGAAGCGGTTAAAATAGTGGGAAGGTTGATCAGCGCAACCGCCATGCCCGTTAAGTATCCGAACAGTTCTGTCGCCTGCTCTACGGTAAAGCCTGCTACTTCCAGTCTGGCCGGCACAATCAATAAGTCAATATTGGAAACTACCGGCAGCATGATATTCGCCAGAGAAACCGGAATTGCCAATTGGGCAATACGGGTAATGATGCTAATCCCCGATTCTTGTTCCATTGCCGGCTGCGACGCTATTTGTTCTTTCATCTGTGGACGCTGCCGCCAATAAAAGGCAATCAAAATCAGCAAGCCCGCCAGAGCCCCAGGTCCAGCCCCAAAACTTGCACCGGCCGCAGCATATTCAAGACCACGCGGCAACAGCCAATACGCAAGGGCAATCATCGTAACAACCCGGATAAACTGCTCGGCAATTTGGGAAATCGCCGTCGGAGTCATCATTTGCAGCCCCTGAAAATAGCCCCGATAACTGGAGAGGATGGTAACAAAGAAAATTGCCGGTGCCAACGCCGCAATAGCATAAAACGCCCGTGGATCACGCACAAAATGATAATCAATCAGCCATCCGGCGCCCAAATATAACAACGCCGTAAATAGAATGCCTGTAACGGTTAAAACCGCCAGGGAAATACGGAAAACCCTGTTTGCGCCCCGAAAATCACGCCGGGCGACTTTCTCCGCCACGATAATCGAAATAGCCACCGGAATACCTGCTGACGAAACGCTCAGCGCCAACAAGTAAATTGGATAGGCCATCTGATACAACCCAATTCCCTCGCCACCCAATAGGCGGGATAAAACAATCCGGTTTACCGAACCGATGATTTTTACTAAAACCCCGGCAACCGTCAAGATCAATGCACCTTTTAAAAAGGTATCTTTACTCAAAAACGTCAGTCCCCTCTATCGATTACACAATATGCAAATACAAAACGCCTGTTATATTATAGCAGAATAACTCTTACAGAGAAACATTATCCGTGCGAACTTTCAACACATTAAATACTTTTACCAAATGATCCAAAATCGGTTTACTGAGCCGCATTGTTTTGTATTGAATGATATCCGGCGGACCGGATTTAATCGAAATCCGCGCCGGGAATTGTTTTTGCAGTTGCAATACGCTGTCAATCGCCACCTTCGGTTTATCGCCAAATACGATATCCACACGCGTTGGTTGCTCAACCACCGAATGGATGCCGAGCTGACGGGCCATGTTCCGGATTCTTGCTACCGCCAGTAAACTCAAAACCGGCGGCGGCAATTCGCCAAAACGATCAATCAATTCATCCACCAATTCACGGATTTGATCCTCGTTACGGACAGCCGCAAACCGTTGGTAAATTTCAATTTTATGCATCGCATCATTGATATAATCGCCAGGAAGATAAGCATCCGCCTGAATTTCCAATACGGGTTCGGGCGCAATTTCAACAGCCTGCCCCGTTTTCAATTCTTCCACAGCTTCTTCCAGCATCCGGCAATACATTTCAAAGCCAACATCGACAATATGCCCGTGCTGTTGAGAACCAAGAAGATTTCCGGCGCCGCGGATTTCCAGGTCGCGCATAGCAATCTTAAATCCGGATCCCAGCTCCGCAAACTCTTTGATCGCCTGCAACCGTTTTTCGGCAATTTCTGTTAAAACCTTGTCCCGCCGATAGGTAAAATAAGCGAACGACAACCGGTGCGATCTGCCAACCCGTCCCCGCATTTGGTACAATTGCGACAGTCCAAAACGGTCTGCATCATGCACAATAATCGTATTGGCGTTCGGAATATCCAAACCGTTTTCAATAATACTTGTACAGATCAATACATCGAACGATCCTTCATAAAAATCAAGCATGACTTCTTCCAATATATCTTCCGGCATTTGTCCATGAGCAACTTTGATTTTGGCATCGGGCAGCATTTCACTAAGCTGGCGGTGGATTCGGTCGATTGTTTGAATCCGATTGTACACATAATATACTTGTCCGCCACGCTTCAATTCCCTGCGGATAGCATCCCGGATAATTTCGTCTTCATATTCGACTACATACGTCTGCACCGGAAACCGGTCTTCCGGCGGGGTCTCGATGATACTGATGTCCCGAACACCAACCAGCGACATATGCAATGTGCGTGGGATTGGTGTCGCCGTCAATGTAAGCACGTCCAGTCCAACACACCACTTTTTTAAACGTTCTTTTTGCGCGACGCCAAAACGCTGTTCTTCGTCCACAATCAAAAGGCCCAAATCCTGAAATCTAACGTCAGACTGCAAGATCCGGTGCGTCCCTATCAATACATCAACCTGCCCCCTGGCCACTCTTGCTAAGGTTTCCCGTTGTTCTTTCGCACTGCGAAACCGGCTTAGCACGTCAACTACCGGTCCAAAACCGGCAAAGCGGCCAAAAAACGTCTGATAATGCTGCTGCGCCAACACAGTGGTTGGTACCAGAACAGCTACCTGCTTTCCGTTCATAACGGCTTTAAACGCCGCACGGATGGCAACTTCCGTTTTTCCAAAGCCCACGTCGCCGCACAACAGACGATCCATGGGACGCGGTTTTTCCATATCGGCTTTAATTTGCGCAATTGCGTTCAATTGATCCGCTGTTTCTTCAAACGGAAAAGCATCTTCAAATTCACGCTGCCAAGAGGTATCCGGTTCGAATTGATAACCCTGTTCTAATTCCCGTTTCGCATATAAAACCAGCAGTTCTTTTGCCAAATCAGCAACGGCAGCCTTAGCTTTACTCTTGGCCCTGCTCCATTCACTGCCGCCCATTTTATTCAGGCGGGGGGCTTCGCCCTCGGAGCCAATGTATTTTTGCAGTAAATAAACTTGGTCGGTCGGCACATAAATTTTGTCCCCGCCCGCGTACCGGACTAAGAAATAATCTTTATGCACTCCACCGATTTCAAGCGTCTCTACGCCAGCATACTTACCAATACCGTGATTAATATGAACAACATAATCGCCGACCCGCAAGTCACGGAAAAAACGGGCTTTCTGCTCACCAGACGATCGTGGTTGACGCTTTTTCTTTTGCCGGCCCCAGATATCTTTCTCTGTGACCACAACCAGCCGGGCATGAGGCAATTCAAACCCGCTATTCAACGTGCCATTAGTAATCAGTATTTTTCCGGCCGCTACATCCGCCAAATCCGCCGAATAAGCCGTTTCTATGTTTGCTTGCCGCAAACTCGTTTGCAATGCCGCCGCCTTTTCTTGTGAGCTCATAAAAATATATTGGCGAAAATCGCGTTCCCGCCAACTTTGCAATTCATTGGACACGATTTCCATCTGACGATGAAAAGGAGCAACATTTTTTGCTGTAATACTAATAATTTCCTGGTTTTCAGTATGGATATTTTTTTGCAGCATGAGAGAAATGTACAGGATATTGCAATTTTGGGCAGCAGTAATAATGTCCGTCCAGCCTAAAAGCTGTTTTTTTAACGCCGGCTCTTCCGCCATCAGTTTCGCAATACCTTCCCGTATCCTGGCCGGCTCGGAAAAAACCACTGTCGCATCAGCCGAAAGGTACGACAATGCGCAAGCAGTTTGATTTCCGTAAGAATACCCTGTGACCGGCAAGATAGTTGTTTCCGCTAAATTATCCAGTGACCGCTGGGTTTCCGGCTCAAACTCCCGCAAAGAATCAATTTCATCGCCAAACAATTCTATCCGGATCGGCCGTTCATGATTGATCGCAAAAAAATCGATGATCCCGCCTCGGACGCTGAACTGACCGATGCTTGACACTTCGTCGACCCGCTCATAGCCACACCGTAATAATTGCGCCAAAAAATCTTCCCGGTTTAGAACCCCGCCGGTTTCCAGTTCCATTTGACCATGCGAAAAGTCCTGTGGAGACAGGACTTTTTGGACAATACTCTCTACCGTAGCGACAACAATGATTTTTTCATGTTGTAATAAACGGCTAAGGATGTCCATGCGTTTCGCAGCAATTTCCAGACTTTTCGCCGCCACCTGAAATGTAGCAATTTCGCCGACAGGAAGTTCCACGACAACACTATCCGGCAAAAAAGTCATTAAATCCGCCTTAAATTGTTCTGCTTCTTCACGACTGCCGGTAACAAGCACAGTCGGACGCGGCGCCGTTTGATAAGCGCAGGCAATAAATGCGTTCTTCACCGTTCCCGTTAACCCATAAACGGAACTTTGTTTGCCGGAAAACCCAAACGCTTTTACTCCGGCTGCCACTGACGGATCTGCGCACATAGCAGCAAAAAGTACATCCATTCTCATCTTTACCCCACCCATACTAAAAAGAGTTTTAGCCGCGTTGCCCGCTAAAACTCCAGCGCTTATTCCTGATATTTTTTTCCGTGTTTCCGTTAACGTTGATGATGGGATTTTTGGCAATCCATCAGCTTAATCGTTTTTAATGATTCGATCCGCTTTAAATCATCTTTGTTGCGCACCGAAATAATTTTGCGGCCGCCACAAGTCATACATTCCATTTCGATACAGTAATTCCAAAGGGCCGCTTTGATGTTGATACTGCCGCATTGACAGAATAACCCTCCCGCTTCCGCAATATCGTGGACACGATTTACGGCAACCAATAAAAGGTGCGGGTCAGCAGCATTTTCTTCGCTGCCCGGCTCATCCAATAAGCGGCTAACCGCTAATTGTTGCGCAGCTACCATTTGTTTCACCGCTTCGTTTTTTCCAATGAAGCCTAATTCTAAATTATCTTTATCACAATAAAGCTTCAATACCTGGTTCTCATTGATTGAATTTCGGCTCACACAAATGATATGATCCGAACCACAACTAATACAAGGTATTTGAAAAACCCATTGCCGGAGGTGACTACTCAGCACAACAGCCCGAAATTTTCCGCACCTGCATTGTAATTCTTGTTTGCCATGCGTCTGCAGGGAAAATTGATTCAAATTATGCAAATGGGGAAGCCCACAGTATGGGCAATATAACGCGATCGTTGCAACAGCCGAAATAACCAT
>CAYUNV010000132.1:6253-9136 GCA_964446265.1 uncultured Negativicutes bacterium
ATATTAACCCCCTCTTTCATCGTTTATTTCGGCAATCACCAATCATTTTCCTGCAAGTATAAATGCAGACTTACTCCAGATAAAGTGGCCTGCGCCCCGGCGAGGTATAACTCCATCTGAAGTGTCCATGCCCTGCGGGTATAGTCTAACCAACATATTTTAATAGGGTGCTCTTGATTGAGCGGTAGACATGCACCATTTTATAAATCAGCTTATTGTCATAAACCCGCAGAGTATATTTCGCCTGGCGGTCGTCAACGGCAAATTCTACCGTGTTATCCACTGTTGGCAAACCCCAAGTTGAAACAATCGGTTCCCCATTTTTTAATATTTTAATTCGATAGGCATTTTCACGCAAATACAAGGGATAGGTTATTTTTACAGTATGCGAGTGCATTGAATCAACGGGAATGTCATCCCCTAAAAACGATATGGCAAATTCCGAGAAAAACGGTCCCTGGTAAACACGCTGCCCATATACACTCACCAGTTGCGGTGAATAGTAGGCTAAATACGCTTTCACCAAATCACTGGCAGTCGCAAATTGAACAATTCCCTGATCGGCATATACCTTTTTCACGTAAGCAAGATGGTCGTCAATCACATTATATTGACCGCCGTCCGTGCTGGTCCAATCACCATCGCCCATAACAAACATGGCGTGCGTAAAACCAATGATCGCATGAATTCCCGCTTTTACCGCCTTTCCTTCCAACTGGGCAGTTACACCTTGATCCACCAGCGCGTTCATAACCTCCATGCTCTGATTATCATACGACAAGTATTGTTGGGGCGTTGGGCGAAATTCGACCAAACCGATAGAGGAAAGTTTTTTCGCCGGTTGATTAATATCATCTTCCGCCGTAAAATAAATTTCTTTGCCGAACGGGGCTGACGTCAAGCCGCCTTCATTACCATCCGCATCACTTGATCCCCAAAGGCCGATGCTGCGATACGCCGAAATACTCATTGCCTCACTTTGGCTTCCGTTGCCAAAGTCAAAGGATCCGGCCCGCGCCGTTACAATCTGGCCCTGTTGGGAATTTACCATCAGCGCATCCAAGATATGCTGATAAGCGTACAAAATCCCGGTCCTGCTGGCATAATTATTAAAATCACCTTTTTCACCCACTGCATGGGCCCAGCCATGCCGCAAATGATTGGCCCATAAACCGTTTACCACCGGATTATACGCCAGGATATTTCCCGGCAATAAAGGGTCATAATCCATATGCAAATGGAGCGCATATTCATGTCCCTTAGCCGCTTGCCGGCTGACAGACTGTTTCACCGCGTCCGCCGTGGTTTGCCAGCCGGAACCGCCTTGCTGCAGCGCTGCCCATTCAGCGGACTTAATGACCGGCCAGGCAATATAATGGGTCCATTTCGCTCCGTAGCGTTCGGCAATCTCATTCAACTTTTCCGCTTTATTGATCATCTGGATTTGCAATTCCTGCGGGTTCAACCAGCCATCGGCGTTTCCCCACCGCTTGCCGTACCCAGCCGCATCAATCGGTTCCAAATCTTCGGTCATAACATAGAGAATCCGCCCCGGACGCGGATCCGTTACCGCTATGTTGATCACAGCTGTGGGAGGCGTGTCATTAATAGCAAACTGCAAGCCCCACGGCTGATTTAAATTGACCGCATCCGGTCTCTGCGCTTTCACCTGCCAAGTTAACCGGCGAACTTCCCCTGGTTGTAAATTTTCAACCACCTTCCGAGCCGGTTCTAACAATACCAAACCATAGCCGTACGGCTCCAAAGCAGAAACCGTCACGGCCGGCGCCACGTGATCCGCTTCATTCCGCACGGCCGTTTCAACCGTAAAAACATCGCCGACCAATACAGACCGGGCACTGGCGCCCGCCGCCAACACGAGCGCCTTGCTCCAATCAATGGCCCCGGTCAACCCGGTAATCAATACATGTTGGCCCTCGCCTATTTCCACACTGCAGCGGTAGCTCCGGGCAGTTTGCCATTTCCCGGACGGCAAAAACTGCCGAAAAACCGTTTCGATATGGTAAGTCCCTTCAATCCAATTCCCACTATAATTATTGCCGTACCTCGCATCGATCCAGACTTCACTTTCACTATTCGCCGGTACTCGTCCGCTGTAAATCCAGCCAATGCTGCCAATACAATTTTGCTGTTCATCCAGTGCCATAATTTTTAACCGGGCAGTCCCTTGCGTAGATAAAAATTGCAGTCGGAATGCAAGGATCGCCTCTCGTCCTGCTTGGATATCAGAAAAATACTCCATATACCCTCTATCACCGGCCGCTGCCTGCAATGCCGTATCAGCCCCCAACCACTTACCGGTAACTACTTGATAAAAATTCCCGGTTCCGATTGAACGGATATTTTCGGTTCGCCAATTATTCAAGATCTGCTTCGAAGCCGGCACTAGTCCGGCGTTCGATTGCCCGTTTGACCATGAACAACCGCCTAGGAAAACAAAAGCAACCAGCAGGAGGCTGCAGAAACTGCTTGCAACGATTTTTTTGCGCATGAATGAATGCCACCCCTCAGTCATCACATACTAAGAACAGTCCGCCTACAGCCACGGCAGCCATTGCAACAGCATGGTCCCAACGGACATAACAATTACAATTCCAAAGCCAAAAATCACAGCCAGCGGCGTAAACAGCACCATAACCGCCCTCAGAGTTGACAACAAATAGGCCTCACGGATTGCAATTATATACAAAATTAATGTCCAAAAAACAGTGATACTAACAAACAAAGCAAGAAATAAAGCTTGACCCGTTCGCGGAAGCAGGCTGGAGAAAACAAGCAGCGGCGCAATGAAAACGCGTGGGAACTGGGCAAATCCCATACCAGCCAGCAAACCAGCAGCAGTTCCACGTCCACCAAACAATT
>CAYUNV010000133.1:0-7156 GCA_964446265.1 uncultured Negativicutes bacterium
AATTTTGATGAATTGAAATTTGGGGCCCACGGGCTGATCCCGGCGGTGGTCCAGGATGTTTCGACCAATGAAGTAGTAATGATGGCCTACATGAACAAAGAATCACTGCAAAAAACGGTGGAAACCGGCGTAACCTGGTTTTATAGCCGCAGCCGGCTGAGCCTTTGGCAAAAAGGCGAGACTTCCGGCCATATCCAAAAAGTCCATGATATTTTGTACGATTGTGATGCAGATACGTTGGTGATTAAAGTCACGCAAGTCGGAGCCGCCTGCCACGAAGGAACTTTTTCCTGTTTCAGCCGGAGTTTGTTGAGTGAAGAAAAACAGGCAGAAAAAATTGTCGACCCGGCCCAAATTTATGGGCATTCGGTATCGACGATCTTGCATGAACTATACGGCGTCATAAGTGACCGGAAAGCGAACCCGAAAGAGGGTTCCTACACGACGTATTTATTTGAAAAAGGACAGGATAAAATCCTGAAAAAAGTGGGCGAAGAAGCGACTGAGACCGTCATCGCTTCGAAAAACCTCAGCAAAGAAGAATTGCTTTATGAGATGGCGGATCTTTGGTATCATTGCCTCGTACTATTGGCGTTCCATAATGTTGCTCCCAGTGAGTTGTTAGCTGAGTTGCAAAAACGCCGCAAATAGAGGGTAAATTACTTAAAAACTGAGCGGAGGCTGTGATAATGCGTAGGTGTATGCGGATTTTACTGATCTCAACAGTTTTTATAGGTATGACTTGTTTCAACCTTGTATCGGCCTCCGGCTATTATTATTCCGAAGGCGACCAGGGATCCGAGGTTGCGGCGATTAACGCCAAGCTTCGGCAGGCCGGGTTTCGGACCGTGGCGGAAGGACCAATATTTACTTCCAAAACAGCGATCGCGGTGAAAGCGTTTCAAAAAAGCCACAAACTAATTGCAACCGGGATCGTGGAAGACAAAACATACCAGATGTTGATGGGCAAAGCCATGCCGGAAGACAAAGTAACGGCTCCGAAGGCGAAAGCGGTTGTCAGTACTGCTTTTGCCTATCTCGGTGTGCCATACCGCTATGGCGGAACAACGCCGCAAGGGTTCGATTGCTCCGGTTTCGTCCAGTACGTTTATTTAAAGCATGGAATCACACTGCCCCGGACGGCTGATGTTCAGTACAAATCCGGAGCAGCGGTTGCCCGGAAACAACTCCGGGCTGGTGATATGGTGTTTTTTTCTACGACAGACAAAGGTGTATCGCATAGCGGAATTTATTTAGGCGACAATAAATTTATCAGCGCCACCTCAAGCCGTGGCATTGCCATCCGGAGTATGAGTGACCCGTATTGGCAGCCGCGTTATTTGGGCGCCCGGCGCATCATTCAATAACTTCGGGGGGGAAGCTTATTATGAATGAATATGTAAAAGTCGCCGTATTGCAAAACGAAATTGAAGCGCGATTGCTGGACTCCATCTTGCAGGAACGCCAAATACCGCATGTACTGCAATCCTACCACGATGTTGCCTATGATGGATTATTCCAGTTCCAGCAAGGCTGGGGTTGTGTATATGCTCCCTGCAGCTTTGAGCAGGAGATACGGGAGATCATCACGGATCTTTTGGCAGAACGCTGATAAAAGTTAGAACAATAAATATGTAATAATATAAATATAAAGGGATATTATCCAACGCTTCGACTCGGTCGCTTGACCTCAGCTTTTGGATAATATCCTTTTTATTTATTTTACAAGGCGTGGCAAGCCGGTTTTCATGAAACGGTCAATCCGTTCCAAAGCTTCCGTCAGTTTGGCTAAGGATGCTGCGTAGGAACAGCGGATGAAGCCTTCGCCGCAAGCTCCGAATGCATCGCCGGGAACAAGGGCGACCCTCTCTGCTTTTAAGAGTTCTTCGGCAAATTGGAGTGAAGTAAGCCCTGTCTCTTTGATACTCGGGAAGATGTAAAATGCGCCTTTTGGTTCAAAACAATTCAGGCCGATTTCCCGCAGGCCTTTGAACATGAAACGGCGGCGGGTGTCATATTCAGCGACCATTTTTTGGACGCTGCTGTCGCCGTTTTGCAATGCTTCAAGGGCTGCAAGCTGTGCCGTGATAGGCGCACACAGCATGGTGAGCTGATGGATCTTGGTCATTGCGCCGATAAAGTCAGGGTTTCCCAAGGCATAGCCGATCCGCCAGCCAGTCATGGCATGCGATTTGGAAAAACCGTTCAGCAGGATTGTCCGGTCTTTCATATCCGGCAAACTGGCGACGCAGGTATGTTGGCCTTCGTAGGTGAGGCTGGAGTAAATTTCATCGGAAATAACGATTAAATCGTTGCGTTTTGCAAAATCAGCGATCGCCATCAGTTCTTGCCGGGGCAGGATGGCACCGGTGGGATTGTTTGGGTAGCCCAGCAGCAAGACCTTCGTCCGGCTCGTCAATTTTTCTTCCAATTGCTTTACGGTTACCTGAAAATTGTTCTCCATGTTCGTTGCTACCGGAACCGGAACACCACCGGCCAGGAGTGTACAAGCCTGGTAGGAGACGTAGCAAGGCTCGGGAATGAGGACTTCATCCCCAGGAGAAAGGATAGCGCGCATTGCGAGGTCTAAGGCTTCGCTGACACCGACGGTAACCAGCGCTTCCGTGCGGGGATTGTAAGTCAGGGCGTCGAAGTCTGTGCGGATTTTACGGACGATTTCTTCCCGCAATTCCAATAAACCGGCGTTAGAGGTGTACGAGGTATAACCGAGATGCAAACCATGGATGCAGCTCTCGCGAATATGCCATGGCGTAATGAAATCCGGTTCGCCGACGCCGAGGGAAATCACATCCTCCATTTCAGCGGCGATGTCGAAAAAACGGCGGATACCGGAAGGCGGAATAGATTTGACAGTAGGGGAAATGCGGTCAGCCCAGGTCATGGTGTCACCACCAGTCTTCGGTCTTTTTCCCGATCTTCAATGATTACACCTTCCTCTTTGTATTTTTTCAGGACAAAGTGGCTGGTTGTGCTGATAACACCTTCGATTGTTGCCAATTTGGTAGAGACGAAGTGGGCGACTTCTTTCATGGTTCTCCCTTCGACCATAACCAACAGGTCAAAGGCTCCTGATAACAGGAAGAGGTTTCTGACTTCCGGGAAACGATAAATGCGCTCGGCAATGGCATCGAAGCCAACTTCGCGCTGCGGAGTGATCCGCACGGTAATAATTGCAGAGACGACATCTTCGCCGGCTTTTTCCCAATTTACAATTGTGTGGTATTTGACGATGATTTTCTCTGCTTCCAATTGGCGGATTTGCGCGGCAATTTCTTCTGCCGGACGTCCGAGCAATTTGGAGAGTGTTTCCGGAGTCTGGGTGTAATCTTTCTCTAATAATTCGAGTAATTTTTTCATGAAAAACAACTCCTTATCGTTAATTTTTTTCGCAATAAACAAATCTGGGTAAACAAAAAATCCCGTCCTGAAAAGGACGGGATTATCTTCCCGTGGTACCACCTGAATTAGCCGCATGGGCTCACTTTGTCTTGTTAACGCCAAGGTACGGTCTCGCTTACTGACACACGTTCAGCTAACAGCTCCAGGGAGGCTTTCACTGTTGTGTTTCTGTTGGATTTCACCAAGCCCAACTCTCTGCAAAGAAACCCGCACCAGCTACTATTCCTGTCATCGCCGATTTTATGTATGATCTTGTCTTGATTTAGAATAGCATAACTCTGTGCAGTTGTAAATATGTTTTTCTAACATGCACAGGTTGTAACATTTTGAACGTTTACATTCGAAATAATTAACAATAAAGCATTAATTTTGCTTGCCTTTGCTCCAGAATGCCATATGTTTGGCTTTCAATTCCTCTCTGGTTGGAGCAGCCGGCCAAAGTTCCGCAGTTTCTTTCCCGCGCATTGCTGAAGCTAGGTGTGCATATAGCCCGGGGTTGCTTTTCTCCATTTCTACCAGCATTTCTTTGACTTCCTGTCGCTTTGTTCTTCCGTTGAACGGGCAGGGGCTGGCAACCGGCGTATAGCCGTGCAGTGATGGTGATTGGGCAAGTTGCGCTTCCCGGAAATACAAGAGGGGGCGTATCAACGTGAGCCCGGTACGGTCCAGGTACGTTTTGGGCAAAAACGTTTTTAGCTGCCCGGAATAAAGAAGTTCCATATAGAAGGTTTCCACGGCATCGTCATGATGGTGGGCGTAGGCGATTTTGTTGAAGCCTTTCTCTTTGGCAATCCGGTTAATCGCGCCGCGGCGGAAAAAGGCGCAGGTAAAACAGGGCGACTTGTTGCCGGATTCGGCAATTGCCGATGCAATATTCACCGGTTCGGAAAAAAAGGGAATACTCAGTTCGCTGCAGAAACGTTCTAAAGCGGTTATATCAAAATTGGCAGTGAACATTGGATCGATGGTCACTGCGGCCAAATCGAAGCGGATCGGCGCATACTGGCGAATAATGGACAGGGCGTAGGTCAAAAACATGCTGTCTTTGCCGCCGGATAGGCCGATTAAGATCTTGTCATTTTCTTCGATCAGGTCAAACTCCAGGATGGACCGCCAGATTGGCGCAGAATATTCATGGGGTAAAAGTTTTTTCATAAATTCCTCACAATAATGTTGATAATATTGTAATCCTGTTGATAATATCTTATTATACAGGATAATAAAAATTTTCCCAGAGGTATTCAGTTAAGCCGATTTTTTTGGCTGGAGGGTAAGTAAGATACATGCAGACGAATAAACTTGCAATTATTGTTCCGAATAAAGACTTTTCATTGCGCGCGCTAAAGTTATTTACCGAGTGGGGAGAAAAAATTCATATTGCCATAGCTTCGAAAGAAGATGCGGTGATCATTGCGCAGCAGCTTTGTGAAAAAGGAGCGGACGCTCTTATTTGTCATGCGATTTTTGCAAGCACGATAAAGCCAACGATCAACATTCCGTTAGTTTCTCTCCGGCCAAGCGACCTCGATATCATGAAAGGGTTGCAGTGCTTACGGAATTTCCTGGCGCAAACAAAAGATGGCCAGAACGCGAATGACGAAATTATCGGAGTAATTGCGGAGACGATACAGGATGACATAAAAACGATTGCCGGCATAATGGGAATCCATACAAAATCCTTAACAGAACTTCCGCCCAAAGGAACAACTGCGATCCGGGCAATTGTCCGGGAAACAATGGATATTGCCGATGGAAGTTACAGTCGAGAAAATGACGAAACAGCTGGATTGTTTTGTTTTCCGATAACGGTGGGGAAGGAAACATTGCTGAAATCTGTACGGCAGGCCCAGGAGTTGATTTTGGAAGGGCGAAGAAACTGGGCGCAATTAGAACAAGTCAAAACCATTATCGAATTTACGGGTGAAGGAATTGTTGCGATTAACGACCAGAGAAAAATTATTTATGTAAATCACATGGCAGAAAAATTTTTAAAGATCAACAAAGAACAATTGTTAGGGTGCTTTGCTGCTGATGTTTTTCCGGATGTCAATTTTGATGATGCCATGCAATATGGTCAAGCAAGAGTGATGCCGTTTGCCGAAGGGGCTGAAAAGCAGTTGGCTTGCAGAGTGGTTCCGGTCATTATCCGCAAACATACGGTTGGTGCTGTATTGTCGATATTCAAATCATTCCAGCCGTTCAAAGAAAAAACGGGCAAATCGCCAACCGAAAGCGGTCATAAAGCTGTATATTCTTTCGACGATTTTATCACTGCCAATGAAACGATGAAAGAAACGTTGGAAATTGCTAAAAGTTATGCAAGCGTTGATTCCTCGGTCCTCATTATTGGCGAAACCGGGACTGGGAAAGAGATTGTTGCTCAAAGTATTCATAATCATAGCAGACGGGCTGCAGGGCCTTTTGTGGCTGTCAACTGTGCTGCGCTGCCGGAAAGCCTGCTGGAAAGTGAGCTTTTTGGTTATGAATATGGCGCGTTCACCGGCGCGCGAAAAAACGGAAAAAAAGGATTGTTTGAACAAGCGGATAAAGGAACAATTTTTCTGGACGAAATCGGAGAAATATCATTAGCGATGCAAGCCAGGTTGTTGCGAGTTGTTCAGGAACGGGTAATTATGCGTGTAGGAGGAGATGTGGTTATTCCGGTGGATGTTGGTATCATTGCGGCGACGCATAGAAATTTACCGGAACTGATAGAAAAGGGATTATTTCGGCGCGATCTTTATCATCGGATTAATATCCTGCAATTGCGCTTGCTGCCTCTTGCTGCCAGAAAGGAAGATATTCCCCGTTTAATTGAAAGTATTAATAGTAAAATGAGTAACAAGCTGTTACGGCCGCGGTTGAAATTTGACGCCGAGGCAATCAACCTTCTTCAGCAGTATGAATGGCCGGGCAATGTAAGGGAATTGGAAAGTGTTATTGAACGTATGATGGTTATGAAAAAAGATCCGATTGTGAAGGTGGAAGATATAAAAAAAGTATTGGATTTTAGTTTTGACAGCCCGGTTAACAATGTCAGAGTAGTACCGAAGGGAACTTTAGAAGAGATGGAAAAAGCAATCATTTTGCAAGTCCTGAATGAAACAGGCAATCAAGATAAAACAGCAAAAATGTTAGGGATCAGCACGACTACGGTTTGGCGAAAAATGAAAGGTTTGCAAAATGAAATAAACGATTACAATTTGCAAAGTGATAAAAAACTCAATTAAATACTGGTGTTTGGCTGGGTATATTTTATTCGAATTATACTCGGCCTTTATTTTTGCAATGATTTATGTAGGGGAGAAAAACCTGAATTTTGAGTGCTATGCAGAAACTAGCAGTAACTATCGGAAATGCAATAGTAATAAAACAGAGAAAAAAACTTGGCACAAAATATGCATATAACTATAACGAAATCCGAATGGAGTGAAAGTTATGAAACGCCTGGCAATTGTCGCGGATAATCTGATCGGAGCCAATGATGCGGGGATACAATTCCGTAAATTTGGACATCATGTCCAAGTCATATTGAATCACTTGGATCTTGTAAGTTATTGCAATATGACCGATGTGATCGCCATTAATACTGACACCCGTAAAGTTTCGGCGGATACGGCCTATGATCGTGTTTACCAAGTATGTAATATACTTCAGGATTTAGGGTTTAAGCATTTTTATAAAAAAATAGACTCTACGCTTCGTGGATGTATCAATTCTGAAGTGAAAGCAATGA
>CAYUNV010000133.1:7166-9081 GCA_964446265.1 uncultured Negativicutes bacterium
TGGATGCATTGTCACTTTCTTTGGCGATTATCGTCCCCTCCTATCCGGCGCATGGAAGAATTGTAGAGAACGGCTACCTGCAGATTATTCAAGAGTGGGGCGATTGCTGTGTTCCCGTGCCGGTATGTTATATACCTTCGGTCATTAAATTAGATCCTGCCGAACCGGTTGCTGTATTAAATTTGGCGGAAGTACGGCAGGGAAGAGAAAAGCTTGTTCGCAAAATTACCGGATTGCATGAGGCTGGCGTCAAACTGATTGTCATTGATGCGGTGACGGATGAAGATTTACGTTTCATTGCGATCGCGTTAAGTCAACTGGAGATTCCTCACCTTACAGTAGGATCAGCAGGTTTAGCGGGTAGTTTGCCGATTGCCTGGCAACCGGCTGAATTGAACCCTGCAAACTTGCGCGCGGGAACAATGATCGTTTCAGGGACGTTAAACAAGGTTACCGCAGAACAAATTTCTGACGTGTTGAATTATCCTGGTGCGGAGTTGATCGCCATTCAGTCCAAATTAATTTATGAGGGAAGAATGGAAGAGGAATTTGAGAGAGTGACTGGCCAGATAGGGGCATTGCTGCAGGCGAAAAGAATTCCGGTGGTTGTGATGGATACTCTTTTGGAGAATCGGAATGATGTCGAAGCATTAAGCTTATCGCAGCAGGTTGAAAAATTTGGCCTTCTGGTATCCTCTCTATTGGGTCGGATTGCGAAGGCCGCAGTGGAACAATACAAGGTCTTACACCTGGTTACATCCGGCGGCGGAACCGCAAAAAGCATTTGTAATACTTTAGAAATCTCAGTGATTGAATTAGAACGGGAATTGCTTCCGGGCATACCGCTCGGCAAAGTTGTCGGAGATCATTGCAACGGGTTGCATCTGGTTACGAAGGCGGGCGGGTTTGGGAAAAGTAATTCGTTACGAAAAGTTTTAGAACTTCTTCCTAATAGTTAACATTTTACAACCCGGCCCTTCCGGGTTGGGATTAATCAGTGTAAAGAATAAAATTGTAGGAGGTCCTAGAAAAATGAGTTGTTGTCGCAGTCAAAGTTTACGGAAAGTCAATTACCAGGGAGATGGTTTGCGGGCTGGAATGCAATGGGATGTACCCGATTTAGGGAAAATGCAAATTCTCATCGATACAGTCCATGGCGACAGCCATCCGGGCAGCGTCCATTTGGGAACTTTAGCGGAGGAAGCTAAAATCGGCGTTTATGAATCACAAGGGAAACCGGCTGTTTATGCAGTTACCGATATTTGTGACGGGATTGCCATGGCGCATGACGGAATGAATTATTCACTGGCCAGCCGGGAAATTATGTCCTTTATGTTTGAGATTCATGCGATGGCGTCACCGTATGACGGCAGTGTGTTTATGTCTTCTTGTGATAAATCGGTTCCGGCGCAGCTAATCACAATGATGCGCCTTGATATGCCGACAATGCACGTTTGCGGCGGGTCTATGATCAGCGGACCTGATTATATGTCTTCTGAGATCCTCTATGGAGCAGGTGACAAATATGCAAAAGGCGAGCTTAGCGAGCAAGAACTAATGTATTACTCTATGAATTGCTGTCCGAGCGCCGGCGCCTGCCAGTTTATTGGTACAGCCAGTACAATGCAGTGCATGTCCGAAGCCCTCGGTATGTCATTGCCAGGGAACGCATTGGCTCCGGCCTATACTGCCCATTTGACGAGATATGCCCGTCGGGCCGGGCGGCAAATCATCGAAAACGTAAAGAATAATTTAATCCCACGCAAGTTTATCAGCAAAAAGAATTTTACCAACGCATTGATTATTCATGCTGCGCTGGGTGGTTCTACGAACGCGTTGCTGCACTTGCCGGCGATTGCCCGTGAAGTGGGCATTACCATCGATCAGCAAGAATTTGACGCGATTAACCGTGAAG
>CAYUNV010000134.1:0-9031 GCA_964446265.1 uncultured Negativicutes bacterium
CTGGTTGCACTTATGTACATCAGATAAAATTTATACTTTCTGATGTACCAAGAAAACGACGCCTGTAATGCGACAGACGTCGTTTTCTTGTTGAGAATTTTAAGTTGTTCGTATCATACCTGGACTGATAAGAAAATAGGAAGGGTCATCTGGGAAATTTGATCCTGTAGTTCCTCGATGTTATCAATATGCCGATCTTCGTCGTTAAGGATGTGTTCGAGAATTTCACGGGTGGCAAAATCACTGACATCGCCCGCTACTTTAATACCGGCGTTGTAGGCAGCGATGGCGTCTGCTTCGGCTGCATGGTCGAATGTCAACATTTTGGCCACGTCGTCACCAATATGAATGGTTTTCAAGTTACTGACCATGGGCTGACCTTCCAAAAAAATAATCCGTGCGATTAATTTTTCGGCGTGTTTCATTTCCTCAATGGCCCGTTTTTCAAAATGGTCGTGCAGTTTGCCATAACCCCAATTTGCGCACATTTCGGAATGGACGATGTACTGATTGATTGCAGTCAGTTCGTCGGCTAAGAGTGAGTTCAGGGTTTCGATGAGTTTTGCATTACCTTTCATCTAACAAAAACTCCTTTCCTTTGAAAAAATTTACCATTTCAACAAAAGAGATATACTCTTACCTTAAATATATAATATTCAGAAAATATAAACAAGATTTAACAAAATATAATTGAAAAATTCTTCTCTTTTGTTAGTAAAAGGGAAGGATTTTTATCTGAAAAAGAGAATTTTTACCATTTAAAGAAAAGAAAAGGATCGTGACGGCATTGAAAATTTTCACAACACTGTTTGGCAGCCCACGGGCAAAAAAAGTTTACGAAGCAAAAGAAAAATTCCGAAAAAAAACAAGCGCATTGCGGAATATCGGTGAAGCGATTGCTATTGCTACCGAAAATTGTTATAGGAAGACGTTACCGTTGCTTGATTTCAGGGAAGAACGAGATCGGCAACTGGTGAATGTTTATATATATTATGAATATTTGTATTTTTTCCGGCACCTTGCGTTACGAGAGGCTTTTAATCACCTATCTATTTCACAGATGAATATTTTGCATGAATATATTGCCGGTGTATTCATCCCGCGGACGGTAGATAAATTTTTAAAGCAATGCCCGGAAGCGATGCGATCTGATTTGCGGATTGAATTCTTCAAACGATTAAATGACATGGAGGCTAGCTATGGGAATTCAAGGGAGCTTTTTGCCAAAAAGAATCCTTGCGCCAGTGATGCTTTAACATCGAAAGTCAGTAAAAACATTATGAGCATTATTGGAGACCCAGACAATTCAAGTGCGATTCGAAACATCATTATCATTGTTACCGATGCTTATCATTCTATGAAGTTGAAAAATTTGATTGGTAAAGCAAAACAACATATTAAAATTGAACAGGAATAATGATGATTTAACATAGGAGAGCAGTATTAAGAATATTGTGATAAATAAACGATTGTGCGATAATAAGGGTAGATAATATTGTTGCTGAAGCGTTCATAACGAAGTTGTACTTGGAGATACTGAATTTCATAGTTCAGTATCTTTCGTTTTTTTAAATATCTTTGCGGTATGCGGCCTGTATTCTGATAATACGGGGAGAGTGTTTCTATGAAACCGTTTCGGACTGCAATGTTGTGTGGACGTTTTCAACATATTCATATTGGCCATGAGCACTTGATCCAGTTGGGTCTCGTTTTGGCGGATGAAATTTTAGTGGTTGTTGGTTCTGCTCAAGAAGCAGGTACAGCGAAAAATCCCTTTTCGATTACAACCCGTATTGAATTAATAAAAGTAATTTATCCGGAGGATTGTGTACGTACAATGGGCTTAGCCGATCTTACAAATGGAACTTATATTACGCCGGCCTGGGGTAAGTATTTATTTCGGAATATCAGGCAATTTTGCGGTCGTCTTCCGGATATTATGATATATGGAAATGATGTTCCCCGCAGCCTTTGGTTTGCGGCAGAAGACATTATTACTATTTCCGAACTTATTGTGGCGCGCCAAAAACTGCCGGTTAGCGCTACGGTTTTGCGTGCGCACTTAATAGCCGATCGAAAGAAGGATTGGCAAGCGTTAACGAATCCAAAAATTCACGGTTTTTATCCAAAATTACGAGCGGAAATTTTGCAGGCTGAACCTTTTAACGTTGCGAAAAATTAGGGGAATTGCTGTTAGTTTGCTTCTATGCGGCAGGGTAATTCATGTTAGCTTTGCAAAACAGGGCAAGAATGAAGGGGGTTGCGAAATGAGTACTGCGTTATTTACGGACCTGTATGAATTGACGATGGCGCAAAGTTATTTGGAACATCGTAAAACTGGCAACGCTATTTTCAGTCTTTTTGTCCGGCGGTTACCACAAGAACGGAATTTTTTGGTATCCTGTGGATTGCAAACATTAGTGGAGTATTTAGCCAATTTTCAATTTACCCAAGAAGATATTGAGTATTTGCGCAGTCTCAATAAATTCAGTGAACCGTTTCTTGATTACCTTGGCAAGTATCGGTTCCACGGCAAGCTCTATGCAATACCGGAAGGGCGCATCGTATTTCAAAATGAGCCGCTTATCCAGGTAGAGGGAAGTTTGCCTGAAGTGCAAATTTTAGAAACGTTAGTGATTAATGTGATTCATTTTCAGACCTTAATCGCTGCGAAAGCGGCAAGAAATTATTTGGTCGGACAGGGGAAAATGCTGGTCGATTTTGGGTTACGGCGGTCCCATATGCCCATGGCCGGTATTTTTGCTGCCCGGGCCGCTTATATAGCCGGTTTTGACGGGACATCCGATATTGAGGCGGGACGACGCTTTGGCATTCCGGTTTTTGGGACCATGGCGCACTCTTATGTAATGGCTTTTTCCAGTGAAGAGGAGGCGTTTCGCGCTTTTGCCAAAACTTTTCCGAAAAGTGCGCTGTTACTGATTGATACTTATGATACGGTAGCGGGGGCAAACATTGTGGCCAAGATGGCCCGGGAAGGAGTGCCGATCACCGGGGTTAGAATCGACAGCGGCGATATTCCCAGCCAAGTAGTCGCTGTAAGAAAAATTTTAAATGAAGCCGGCCTTAATCAGGCAAAAATATTTATCAGCAGCGGCGTTGATGAATATTCGATCGATAGTTGGTTACGCGAAGGATTGCCGATTGACGCCTTTGGAGTGGGAACCCATTTCATTACTTCTTCAGATATACCTTACTTGGATATGGCCTATAAGTTGACGGAATATGAAGGGCAGCCTAAATTTAAGACGAGCCCGGGGAAGGTGACGTTTCCTTTTAAACGACAAATTGTACGCTTTTATGAAAACGGGATAATGGCTCGGGATGAGACGTTGCCGATGGGCAATCCGGTTGAGGGCGAACCGCTTGTGGAGTTGTATATGGATAACGGTGAAGTCGTTAGGCCGTTAGCCGTTGCGAAGGAAATACGGGAAATTTTTTTGCAGGATGTGCGACGGGTTCCACCGTCCATGCGCGGTTTAAAGAAAGAAGAATATAGCGTGGTTATTCGTTAAAAAGGAAACGGAAAAATGCAATGGGGAGGAAGCGAAATGAAGATTTGCCTGACAGCGAAAGATGCTTTACTGGTTGTGGATGTGCAAGTTGATTTTTTACCGGGCGGAGCGTTAGCAGTTCCGGAAGGAGATAAAGTCATTCCGGTGGTTAACCACTACATTCAAGTTTTCTCTGAAGCCGGCCTTCCGATATATTTTACCCGTGACTGGCACTCTCATGACCATTTGTCATTTAAAGTGAATGGTGGATTATGGCCGTCGCATTGCGTGGCCGATACCACCGGTTCTATGTTTCCCCCAGAATTATATTTGCCGCCGGATAATAAATACATAATTTCCAAGGGGGTAAAACGTGAATTTGATGCGTATTCCGGGTTCCAGGATACGCCTTTGTTAGAACTACTGCAAGAACGTGGAATCCGCCGGGTATTTGTTGGCGGACTTGCTACTGAATATTGTGTAAAAAGTACTGTGGAAGGCGCTTTAAACTTGGGCTTTACTGCGATTGTGCTGGAAGATGCAATTCGTGGAATTGAACTGAACCCCGGAGATTGCGCGAAAGTTTTGGAAGGTTTACTGGCCGGTGGAGTGATTGCCATGGTGTCTCGGGACTTGTGTTAAACAATAATGCAATTAAAACCCCTTGCCCAAAAATTGCGGTTGGTTTAGTGATATTCCACGCAACGAGTATTATTCTTAATCAGGATGGATAGGGGATGAGTTTTTGAAGGTCAATCTGCCGATTATTGGTCTACGGACTAAAATCACACTGCTTGTATGCGGTGTTGTTGCAATCGCCTTGCTTGTGACCAATATATTGATCAGCGCAGATGTTTCTGCTAATATGCAGAAGGCGTTGGACGTTAAGGCGACAGATATTGCTAGAATTGTTGCGCGGTCACAGCTTGTGATCGAAGCATTATCAGGGCAACGGGATGAATCCGAAATACAACTTTTTGCGGAAGAAATTCGCAATGTTACCAAAGTCGAGTTTATTGTAGTTATGGACATGAATAGTGTGCGAAAATCTCATCCGGATGAGAGCAGGATCGGGCAGAAGTTTGTTGGTGGCGATGAAATAGAGGCTCTTTCCGGAAGGGAATATACTTCTTTTGGATCGGGAACGCTGGGGCCTTCTTTACGAGCTTTTGCACCGATAATGGGCCGGGACGGAAAACAGGTGGGCGCTGTTTCAGTTGGCATTCTGCTTGACAGCGTACAACAGGCTGTTGATCAAAGCAGAACGTTTATTTATTATGCTGTTGTTTTCGGATTGCTGGTTGGGATAGTTGGTGCAGTTTTATTAGCACAGAGCGTAAAAAAGACGTTGTTTGGTTTGGAGCCTATTGCAATTGCTAAACTATTAGAAGAGCGCAGCGCGATGCTTTTATCTGTCCGCGAAGGGATCATCGCCGTGGATCGGAACGCGAACATTACGCTTGTCAACGGTGAGGCAGTTCGGCTGTTGCAACAAGTAGGAATTGAAGGAGATCCTATCGGAAAAAATGTCGAATCGTTCATACCGAATACACGGTTGCAAGATGTGTTAAAAACAGGTAATGCGGAATTAGACCAAGATCAAGATTTACAGGGAATAACATTATTGACCAATCGCGTGCCTGTCTGTGTTCACAATGAGATTGTGGGTGCTATCGCCACATTTCGCGATAAAACAGAATTGAAGCAACTTGCAGAACAACTTACCGGCGTTCGAAATTATGCCGAAGCGCTTAGGGCTCAAACACACGAGTTTATGAATAAAATGCACGTTATTCTCGGCTTGGTACGCTTAAAAAGTTATGATCAGCTGGCTGACTATATCAATGGGATTGCCCACCAATATCAGAAAGAAGTTGGATATATAGTGCGGCGTATTAAAGATCCAATATTAGCGGGTTTTTTGCTAGGTGAGCTTAGTCATGCCCGGGAAGTGGGTGTGGATTTAGTCCTTTCAGACGGAAGCTATTTACCTGAGATTGAAGATGCGGAGCTAATTCATGAATTGGTCACAATAATAGGAAACCTTGTTGCCAATTCATTGGATGCTGTTGCTAATTCGCCTGTAAAACTTGTTGGTATCGACTGTAGGTATGATGAGGGAATTTTATATTTAACGGTAAGTGATACTGGGCCAGGGATCACAAAAGAACAGAATAAATATTTATTCGATAAAGGATATTCAACTAAGGATGGAAATCGTGGACTGGGGTTGTTTTTGGTTCAGCGCAGTTTGAAACGGATTGACGGAACGATCGAGGTTTTTTCAGAGGTAGGGCAGGGAACCCGGTTTTATGTGCGCATACCTTACCGAAGTAAAGGTGATGATGTATGATTAAAGTACTAATTGTAGAAGACGATCCAATGGTCGCGGAATTGAACCGCCGCTATTTGGAACAGGTTGAAGGGTTTCAATTAATTGCCATGGCCCGCACGGCGAATGAGGCCCTTGGTTTACTCGAAAAATACAAAATTGATCTTATTTTGCTGGATATATTTATGCCGGGGATGAATGGGTTGGAGTTGTTAAATCAGATCAGGGAAAAAGGACGAGACGTTGATGTGATTGTTGTTTCTGCTGCCAGTGATATGCATACGATTAAAAAAGTCTTGCGCAGTGGTGTGGTCGATTATTTGATAAAGCCGTTTGAATTTGAACGGCTAAACGCTGCGCTCTCTGATTATCGTAGTCAGACACTATTTATGCGTAACCGCGAGGTTATGAGCCAGGAAGACTTAGATCGCCGCATATTAGGCAGAGAACAACAGGTGCGAGCTGAATTAATCAAGGGATTGTGTCGTGACACTCTAAAAAATGTCTGGAGAATCATACGCTCTTACCAAGGGCAAGCTTTTACTACTGAAGAAATAGCAAAAAAAGCCGGG
The DNA here is from genome assembly GCA_964446265.1 of uncultured Negativicutes bacterium. Classification (GTDB taxonomy): domain Bacteria; phylum Bacillota; class Negativicutes; order CTSoil-072; family CTSoil-072; genus CTSoil-072. Next base: position 6,417 of record CAYUNV010000134.1, read on the forward strand.
ATTTCGCGTGTGTCAATGCGTAAATATCTTGATTTTTTAAAGCAGATTGGTGTGCTGGACATGACGGTTATTTATGGGACTGTGGGTAGACCCGTCTACAATTATCGGTGCATCAACTCCGAAAACAGCATAATCAATCGTTACCTGTAAACCAGCCGAAAGGCTGGTTTTTTACTTACTTTACTTACTAAATGCTTAACTAAATTGTATAATATTTTCATTTTTTCATGGATGGTTTAGTATGAAAATCAAATAAGCAGGAGGTGTATCCATGAATAGTCAAACAAGTAGTCAAGAGTTAAATGAACTGCAATTACCAGGACAGATGGCGGAAAATAGGTTCGCGAAAGTTTTAAGTTTAAAAGTTGGGGTAATTCCTCTACCGCTATACTTATTGCTGGCACTGATTATCTATGCCGCGTCTATTTATGGGAAGTTGCCGGCTGACATGATAGGCGGATTCGCCGTAATCATGATTATGGGTATTTTTTTGGGAGACGTTGGACAAAAGGTTCCGATTTTAAAGGACATTGGTGGTCCGGCAATTTTATCCATATTTGTTCCTTCCATAATGATTTTCTATAATTTGATTAATCCTGCGGCGTTAAAATCTATCACAGCGTTAATGAAAGGGTCTAATTTTCTGTATTTATACATTTCTTGTTTGGTGGCAGGCAGTATTCTTGGTATGGATAGAAAAGTTCTGATTCAGGGCTTCATACGTATGTTTATCCCACTTGTTGTCGGAACCGTTGCAGCAATTTCAGCAGGGTTGCTTGTAGGTTCGCTGTTTGGCTACAGCATGCATCGAACATTCTTTTATATTATTATCCCAATTATAGGAGGCGGGATTGGCGAAGGGATTATTCCTCTCTCTATCGCTTATTCGGAAATCCTTGGTAAAGCGCAGGAAACATTTATTCCACAACTAATTCCGGCCGCGATGATAGGGAATATTGTTGCCATAATGGTTGCGGGATACCTCAAACGCTTGGGAGAAAAACGGCCTGAACTGAGTGGTAATGGAGTGTTGGTACGGACCGGAGGCGATAAAGAACTTTTAACGGCAAAAAGCACGGATAAACCGATTGAGTTTCCTCTGATGGGGGCAGGATTGCTGATTGCTTGCAGTTTCTTTATTTGGGGCAAGTTTTCCGAAGGCTTTATTGGAATTCCGGGTGCCATTATCATGATTTTTTCGGCGGCCATTGTTAAATACTCAAATCTTATGCCGGCAAGAATGGAACAGGGTGCTTATCATATGTACCGTTTCATTTCCGCAAGTCTTACATGGCCATTATTGGTCGGGTTAGGTGTTCTATTTACTCCATGGAAAGATGTTGTTCTGGTGTTAACTGATCCTGGCTATATCGCGATCTGCGCATCGACCGTTTTGGCGATGATATCTTCCGGATTTTATATTGGCAAATATTTAAACATGTATCCGATTGAATCCGCTATCGTAACCGGCTGTCACAGCGGTCTTGGAGGAACCGGAGACGTTGCTATATTATCTGCAGCCAACCGTATGGAATTGATGCCATTTGCGCAAATATCAACCCGGATCGGCGGCGCATTAATGATCGTAATGGCTACGATATTAATGAAAATGTCTCTGTAAATAACTTTGTGAAGGAGTATGAATATGAGCATTAAATCGGAAGCAATACAAATGCATAAAAAGTATCAAGGAAAATTAGCGGTGGTCAGTAAAGTGCCGCTTGCAAACGGCCGAGACTTAAGTCTGGCGTACACGCCAGGAGTGGCGGAACCTTGCAAAGCCATTAAAGAGAATAGAGATTTGTCGTTTGAATACACTTGCCGGGGCAATATGGTGGCGGTTGTAAGTGATGGCACCAGAGTGCTTGGGCTGGGAGATATTGGGCCGGAAGCAGCAATGCCTGTGATGGAAGGCAAAGCTGTTTTATTCAAAGTGTTTGGTGATGTTGATGCTGTTCCGATTTGCTTGGATACAAAGGATCCTGTCAAAATTATTGAGGCGGTAAGACTGCTTCAACCGACATTCGCAGGAATTAATCTGGAAGATATATCGTCTCCCAAATGTTATGATATTGAAGAGGCATTGAAAGCTCAGATGGACATCCCTGTATTCCATGATGATCAACATGGTACGGCTATAGCTGCCTTATCCGCAATTATCAATGCATTGCGATTAGTGAAAAAAGAGCTTGCAACCGCAAAAATCATTGTGAACGGGGCAGGGGCTGCGGGAACTGCCATTGCACGTTTGTTTGTTAATGCCGGAGCGAAAAACCTTATTGTGGTAGATGTTAATGGAGCTCTATACGATGGATTATCAGGGCTGAACCGAATTCAGGAGCAGTTAATGAAAACGACAAATGTCCACAGACAACAGGGAAGCCTGAATGATATTGTGCAAGGAGCCGACGTCCTTATTGGCATTTCGGTTGCAGGTGCCTTCTCGAAAGAGATCATCCAATCCATGAATACTGACGCCATTGTTATCGCTATGGCTAATCCTGAACCGGAAATAAGTTATGCGGAGGCCAAAGCTGCCGGAGCCAGGGTTGCAGGAACGGGACGATCGGATGCGCCAAATCAGGTCAATAATGTTACTGTTTTTCCCGGCGTTT
>CAYUNV010000135.1:0-7232 GCA_964446265.1 uncultured Negativicutes bacterium
AAAATAAAAGAGCATTTCAGCGAGTTTGGGCAGAAAAATAGCGAATTGCTTGCGGCATTTACCGAGTACGAAGCGTACAAACAGGAAGCTTCTGCTATCCGCAAGCTCATCGGCGACAAACTACAGGGATTAGAGCAGGAACAAACAGAAGCGCAAGTCAGGCGTGATTATAATACCAAAAGCAGTAGTGAAGGGAAAGATTTAAAAAGACTGCTTGATGCTGGTTTAGTTAACTTTGAAAAAACACAGCTGAATGAAAAGTTTGAACAGCTTCAAGCAGGCAGAGAAAAGTTGGCTGCGAGGCAAATTGAACTGAAGGCTCAGTTTGACAGGCTGCTTACGCTGGAAGGATACGGAGCGTTCCGCACAGATGCGAAAAAAGTTAGAGAAATCACAACGCGCCTGGAATGGCTTACAGTTTCGGCCGATAAGCAACTCGATGAATATCAGGGAGCCGGTGGCAGGCTGCAGTTCCTGACGACTAAAAAATTGGGCGAACTGGAAACAAGTTACCAATATCTTATTGCGACTAAGAATAAGCTCAAAGAAGAACAGGAAAGCACCAGGCAACGAAAAGTTGCAGCGGAAAAACGAGAGGCTGTGCTCAAAAGCGACATTACCGGTTTAGAATCTCAAGAAAAGACAGCGGCGCAAAAACAACAAGAATTGAACGAATTTTTCCTAAAACGCGGCGAGACGGATGCGTTGCTTTTCACCGACCAGTCTTTGGCAGAAACGGAAGAAATACTGCTTACATACTCGCAGGAGACAGAGTCAATCCTGCTGGAAATAAAAGAGATTAAAGGTAAACTTCAGAATTTGGCATTGGAAGACGTCAAACTGAACAGCGAGATAACATCCCGCTGTAAAACCAGGGATCAACAGGAAAAATGGTTAAAAGATTACCAGACTGAGAGGTCCAAGCTGAAGGAAAGGGCCGCAGTTTTTGGGAATGAAACACTGTCCGAATATCAAGAAGGTTTGCTGCGCTTAACGGAAACCGAAAGATTAACCAAACTGGAAAAAGAAATTGAAGCAGGCCGGCTGCGCCAGAAAAAACAGCAGTCAGTTGCCAGGGGCTATTACGTTCCTAACGAAGAACTGCTGGCACTCGCTGACAAGCTCAGTGCCAAATGCGAGTATGTCAAGACCGGGATTGACTGGCTGGCCAAGCTGAACCATGAGGAAAAGGCCGAACTATTAAATAAGCTGCCCTACCTGCCGTTTGCCGTGATTGTTGATAGGCTGTCGTTTGAAAAGCTGAAGAACGGCAGGCTTAAAATCGATTTTGCTTCCGACTACCCTGTCCCCATCGTCAATATCGAGATGCTTCGTCAGCCAGAGGCCAATGAAAAAACAGAGATCTACTATATAATAAGCTTTGCCGATCTGGTGCTCGAAAGCGAGCGCTATGAAGAGTATCTTCTCGGTCTGGAAACGGCAATAACCGCCGCGGATAATGAAGCGCTTGTTATTGGCACGAGAATACAGGAATTGACTGCTGCGTTGTCAGCGGTAACAACTTTCTTTGCGCAATATCCGGTTGATACGATAGAAGCTGCCCGAAAAACAATGGAACAATTAAACGGAGAAATCGCCGGACTGCAAAAAGAACGCGAGACCACAGGCATCGAGAAAACAAATTGCAACAAGCATATCCAGCTTCTAGAGGTCAGAAGTGAGTCGCTCGCAGAACTCATCGCGAACTTGCAACTTAAACGGGAAAAACTCGAACTGCTCATGCAAACAGCCGCCAGCTTAAGCGACATTAGAAATGGCCTTGCGGCAAAGCGTAACGAGTATAAAACGGTTTTGAGTGATTTGGCCGCGATTAATAGTGCCATAGCTGAGCTTTCCCAACGCTATACGACCGTGGAGCAGGAATTTGAGGCGCTGCTTCCCGAACTCTCTGAACGGAAGAAAGCAGCCGAACGCTTGGCTGGCTTCATTGCGGTCGAAAACATCCTTTCCCTTTCGCAAGCCGAGGCGGACTATAACGCCCTGCATCAGGCGGTAAGCGGCAGGGCAATCGAGGAAAGTGACCTAAGAAGCCAGCAGGGTGAGTGCCTAAATAGACTTGATGATCTGAGAAATAGAATCAAACGCGATTATGGCGGGGACTTAGATGAAGTCGCGTACAGTGAAGAAACCGGTGTGCAGATAAGTTTGCCTACTTCTGCCGTGATCGAAACGGCAAAAAAAGATAAAGACGACAATGATGTCAAGTTGACAGCGGCAGACAAAGCCATCCGTGCCCTTGAGCTTAAAATTAAAGCGGCTGAGGTAAAAATTGACGGGATACTCAAGGATATTCCGCCCGGTACAGAGTTTGAATTGCCGGTTTACGATAGCCCATTCCGTTATCAACAGGAAATAGCAACGATGGAAGCGCTGATAGTCAGCTATGACCAGGAAATTGTCAAAGCCTGCGAAAAACTTGAGCAAATAAAACGGAAAATAGAGAAGTTGGAATTTCAGGCTGAGAACTACAATGCTTTCATTGCGCGGGAGAAGATTGTTGATGCGGGAACCAAAGCGGCGGATATCAAGGAATTTCGTGCGTTTGAAGCTGCATTTTACAAACTCAGGGAGGTTATAATAGGCCTGTGTGATAAGTGGGATAACAGGTTGAAAGCCATTGGCGAGGAGACGATTGAATTTGTCATTCGTGAGCCTCTGGAAGTACTGGCGGGTATTAGCCGGCCGCTCAGCGCAAAGGAGTGTCAGCGCAGACAAGCATCCTTTAGCGAATATATTGCCAGTATTGATCAGCAGATGCAGAAAATCAACAATGACATCATCCAGTTGGAGAGCTACCAGCAGGACTTTGTCCGCCGTTGTGTCCAGCGCGCCGAGTTAGTACTAAGTCACTTAAGAAAACTGGAAGCACTGTCACGGATTGAAGTCTATGGCCGGCGGATTAACATGATTGAGCTTCGGTTAAATGAGTTTGATGACAAAGACAAGATTCTCCGGATGAAAGCGCACATTAACAGCATTGTCCAGGAAATCGGCGAAGAAGGTACGGTCGACCGTAAACGCATCAGCGCGAAACTCGCGGTTAAAGAACTGTTGGCCCAGATAACCGACATGGAGAAGGCCGCTGTCAGGCTGTACAAGATTGAAAGCATCCCGGAAAACTCCAAGTTCTACCGCTGGGAAAATGCTATCGGCTCAGAGGGACAAAACAATTCGCTGTACTTTATTTTTGCCGCTTGCCTAATATCCTTTATCCGGATGTTGTCTATTGCCAACTCCTCGGTAAAATCCAAAAAGGTTATCATTGCTGATAATCCTTTCGGCGCAACCTCTGCCGTCTACTTATGGGACCCAATGTTTAAGATCATGAAACAGAACGATGTTCAGCTCATTGCTCCCGGCCATCGAATTCCCAGAGAGATTACCTCTCGGTTTGGAGTAAGTTATCTATTAAATCAAGATATCCTTGAGGATGGCAGGCTGCGAGTGGTAGTAAAGGACGTGCGGGCCGAAGAGAGCGAAGAGGTTATTCGATATGTGGAACCGGAACAACTTTCCATGTTTTTAACGTAATGAAATGTGCCATGATTCAGTTTAACACTAAATCATGGCTTTCTTTTGCGCAGGAGAATGGATTTGTGCGAAATTTACAGAATAATGCGGGTTCGGAAACAGGAGGACTTTTCTAACGGAGGTCCAAAACAAATTGGTATGGATTCCGATTGACGAGAGGAAAGGAAGTGCCTAAAAATGAAATCGATTGAAGAGCCGCTTCAAGTGTCGGGGGTTTCTTTCGGTAAAACTGATATTCCTCGTAATTGGTGGTCCATTGCCCGCCTCTTATATCAACCGGCCTTTTAGTAAACGAAGCCTCGCTTACCGGTGAAACGTCCCTGCAAACAAAAGATGCTGCTGCGGTTATAACAGGCGATGTCCCATTGGCAGAGAGGTTGACAGCGATCTTTTCCAGCACAACCGTCCTTGATGGCCAAAGAATTGGTATTGTCATGGCGGTTGGGTCAAACAATGAATTAGGACGGGTTGCTATTTTATATCATTATACGGACGTAACTTAAATTCAGGAGGTCACTATGATGACAAGCAATACGATAACCAAAAAAGATATTATCCAGGAAGCTCATCGTTTAGGGGCGGAGTTCGTGGGATTCGCCCCTGTTGATAGATGGCGGCAATATGGCGATTTGTCGGATGAATTTCATCCGGACTATGTGTGGCCATTAACTAAAACTGTTATTGTTCTGGGACTTCCTGTTTGGTTGCCTATCCTGGAAGCCGCTCCTTCTGAATTAGGAAGAGAACAATATACGATTACCAACGAATTATTGGATGAAGCTGCTTACCGACTGGCAGCGTTCTTAAATCGCAATGGACATGCATCAATTAACATTTGTCGCGACGGATACGGCAATGCGGATATTTTGCTGGAGAAGCCGATTGCAATTTTTTCACATGTATGGGCTGGCTATTATGCTGGGCTTGGTACAATAGGATGGAATCACACTTTATTGACTAAACAATTTGGTCCGCGTATTCGTCTTGTTTCAATTTTGACTTCCATTGAAATTGCAGGGGATCCTATGTTGGAAGATGAACTGTGCATCAAATGTTTATTGTGTAAAAAAATTTGCCCGGCTCAAGCATTTACTGGTGATAAGGGTGTTCGTTCCGGTGAAATGGATAAATATGCTTGTGCTGGTAATGGCAAAAGATTACGGCAAGCTTTTCGTAATCCCTGTGGATACTGTATAAAGGTGTGTCCGGTAGGTGAAGATCGTAAACTTTTTAAAAGCCCGGATGTACAAATTTATTTCGAGGAAAAAAATGTCGCAATGCAAGAAATGGATAACCCTGTTTATCGCTCTTGGCGTCACATTCGAAAATATGGCGGCTATCCTTTAGTAGAAGACCAGAGAAATGAAATAGAAGAAAGCAAAAAAAATAAAGTATAATTTATTTAAAATAGTAAGATGTATCAGGCCATGATCGTTGGCCATTTTTAACATTTCTTTCGCCTCGGCGAGATCAATATAACGTGCTTTTCCCGCCCCAACCCATTGATCAGCGGCATCGTTTGTCCGGATACAGACCTCCAAGGGGTTGTCACAATGATTGTAACGTTCCCGGCAAAAACAGTTTCCAGGAGCGAAAGTCCGCATATTTCGGAGAACTTCCAGCGCTTGCTGAGTTGGTAAAATCCATTGCAATCCTAAAAGAGATTCAGCGACGGGAATAATTTTAGAGGGAGTAGGAATCTTTCCTTCCATCATCCAGTTATCAATTTTCTTCAGGCGTTCCTCAAGAAATAGGTCTCTCTTTTCAGAATTCATGAATCAATCTTCCTGCAAAGGATATCGGTGTTTCTTTGATTGTTTTGGGTGATCTCTAATGCTATAATAAAAAAACCATATTATTTTAGCAAGTATGCACTTTTTTGTAACATTACTTTCCTAAAGTGCGACAGTTGTAAGCAGTCAATACAAATGCACAGATTTTCGCCACAAAATGCACAAATTTAAATAATCGATTTGCGATGCTCAAGACGGTAGCTGTTGCCATTCATGGTATTCTTTTTCTTTGCCGTAAATAACGGGTAAGGGAATAATACAAAGGTATCGTTAAGAATAAAACCCATGCGGGATGCCAGAGTTGATACAGAAAGCCTAGAGTGAGATATATGGCAGTAATTAACATGGGATAATGAATGCCGCTGAATTTACGAAGATCCTCTTTTTCATTTGGTGGCTCTATAGTGTTTGCGTCAGCAGGTTCGCTGGTTGGGGTGGGATCTTCTTCGCTGGACAACAATTCATCCAGGGATATTTTGTAAATCTTTGCTAATAATATTAAATTATCCGTATCGGGAGAAGCTTCGGCTCGTTCCCATTTGCTTACAGCTTGGCGGCTAATGCCAAGCTTTTCAGCTAAGGCTTCTTGAGACAGACCATTAGTCTTTCTTAAATTCACTAAGCGATTGGCAATTTCAATATTCATTAGGCATTGCTCCTTTTTTTATAGATAGATCATGAACTTTCGCGAGTCCTATTTGGGTCTTATTATAGAAAAAAAGAGGCGGTTGCACTATACATTCTGCTTTTCGTACGTCGCAACTATTGGTTGCGAAGCGCGAAAAGGCTCTTATATTCAGCAATTGGTAGCTTTTTATAAATTATACTAGATTTTGTTTGGTTTACAAAATAAAAATGTTAGATTTACGGGCTGAAACATAACCAAAAGAGCCGTGTCGAAAAGTAAGATTTCGACACGGCCCCTTTGGTTATACTATTATGAATTTGTCGACAGAGTATTCGATGGATGATCTTATTTTACATAGTTCGTTAATTTACCAATATGCTCAACCTCTACGCTTACCACATCACCTGTTTGCATGGAGCAAGATCCTGAAGGGGATCCAAGAGCAAGAACATCGCCAGGCTCCAGCGTCATTACCTGTGAAATCCAACTAATCAGGTAAGGTATCCGGAGAGACATTTGCGCCGTAGTGCCATCTTGTACTACTTTTCCGTTCAGTGTTGTAACAATTCGTAAGTCAGTAGGATCAATACCTGTTACAATCCACGGTCCAATTGGACCAAAGGTATCAAAACCTTTGCCGCGCGTAAACTGCGGATCGGCCTTAGTCAGATCACGAGCGGTAACATCATTAAATACAGTATAGCCAAGGACATAATCCAAAGCGTCTTCTTCCTTGATATTTTTGCCTCTTTTACCGATAACCAGTGCAACTTCGCCTTCCAGCTCCACCCGATTGGTCAATTGACAGGGTGGAAGACAAATGGTCTCTTGGTCGGCAATTAATGCCGACAGTGGTTTCAAAAAAAGAAAGGGTTCCTTCAGATTTTCTTTTCCTCCCGTTTCTTTCGCATGTCCGGCAAAAGTCCAACCGAAATTTACAATTTTTGTTGGTTCAACAGGGATTAAAATTTTAACATCGCTTAGGAGAAGCTCTACGCCATCATAATCAAATACACCGTTAGCGATTTCCGCAAATTCACTTTCAAGCTGAAATACGCGTTCACCCTGAATTGTACCGTAATGTATTTTATGATCGGTTCCCTGATACCTCACTATCTTTTGCGAAACCGCCAATGAATCGCTAACGCTGGTTGCTTTTTTTGCTATAGAGATTATGTCTCCGTAAACTGTAGTTAGTAAATGATGATCATTTACTAAGGCTGAGCCAATGGTGTTCAATCCATTTCCATTTGCCATCA
>CAYUNV010000135.1:7242-8889 GCA_964446265.1 uncultured Negativicutes bacterium
CGCAATCCGTTGAATGCCTGGGTATCATGAAGTTACTTTGTCGGTGTCTTAATTGATTTTTATTATACAGATCCTGTTTCGCAAATGAAAATATATAGTTGCAATGGTATAATAGATTTAGTCAATTGTATGCAGGGGGTTATTATTATGGATTTACGGCATTTGGAATATTTCCAAATGGTAGCTAAACTAAATAACGTGACAAGAGCAGCCGAACAACTCCATGTTTCGCAATCTACTGTGACATTGGCAATCCAGAAACTAGAGGAAAATTTAGGCCTTCAGCTTTTCGACCGCAGCCAGAAGCAATTTTCGTTAACGCCGGAAGGTCATGTTTTCCTGCTAAATATATCGGAGATTTTAAACAAACTGCAAGATACCATTTCTGATATGAACAAATACCGCCAACTCCAGAAAGGCACACTGAACGTCGGCATACCGCCAATGATCGGTTCTTTTCTGTTTCCCGAAATATTGGCTGGTTTTAAGATGCGCTATCCGCATTTGCAGCTTTCTATTTTCGAAGAGGGTTCTATAAACATTCGCCAATTATTAGAAAAGGGAGAACTTGACCTGGGGATTGTTAATCTATACCATCCTTCACCGGTATTGGAAACGTTGAAAATGGCAAGAGAAGAGTTTGTTGTATGTTTACCATCAAACCATCCTTTGGCAAAAACTGCGGTAATATCTCTTGACCAATTACGAAACGAACCGTTTATTCTATTTAAGGAAGGCGCATACAATCGCGAGCTTGTTCTGCAAGAGTGTGAAAAATACGGATTTACGCCTAACATCATTTTGTCATCTGACCAGATAGAAACAATTAAAAGTTTGGTAGCAAAAGGAATCGGAATATCTTTTTTGATTGATAAGATCACTCGTAAAAGTAAAGAATTCGCAGCCATACCGTTGCAAAAGCCACTGTATATCGATTTTGGTTTGGCTTGGAAAAAGGACAAGTATTTATCCAAAGCGGCACAAGCCTTTATCCATTTTATTACAGAATTGAATTGGATCCCTCAATCAACGAGGCAGTAAGATAACAATGAAACCTGCAAGTTTAGCGGGTTTTATTTTTTTTGGCGAAAAGGCGTAACTCGGCATTAATTGCATCAATGATAAGATTGAAAATATGAATTTTTCTTTCTAAACAGAAAACACTATACTTGGATTACAAGGGGAAATCCAGGTTAGGATAGACCAATACGGTGAAAAGTCATTGGAACAGGGCAAAAAAGAAATGGAGGATATGCAATATGGAAAACCAAGACGCTTTGGCGTTGCTTACCGGTAAAATTGCAAAATTCGTGGACCTAGTTGGGAAAGTACTTCCGGATGATGTGACTGCTAAGTTAAAAGAACTCAGTGAAGGCGAAACAATGCCTATGGCGAAAATGATTTACGCATCCATGGAAAAAAATCAAAAAGAAGCCGAAGAATTAAACAGACCGTCGTGTCAAGATACGGGTTTAATTCAAATGTTTGTACGAGTGGGAACCCAATTTCCTTATATTGATGACTTAAAAACGGTTCTAAAGGATGCCGTATTGATTGCGACGAAAGAGGCGCCTCTTCGGCATAATACCGTAGAAACTTTTGATGAAGTGAATACCGGAACCAATACCGGAACGGATTCGCCTTGGC
>CAYUNV010000136.1:0-8793 GCA_964446265.1 uncultured Negativicutes bacterium
GCTGGTAGATGCGGAAGGAAATCTTAAAGGGTTAATTACTATTAAAGATATTGAAAAAGGATTAAAGTACCCTAATTCTGCAAAAGACAGCAAAGGTAGATTGTTGGTAGCTGCAGCAGTTGGTACCGGATCGGATTCTATGGCAAGGATTGAAGCATTAGTAGCTGCTAAAGTTGATGTTCTTGTTGTCGATACTGCACATGGGCATTCGTCCGGTGTCATAAAAACAGTAAAAACAATCAAAGAAATGTATCCGAATGTTGAACTGATTGCCGGAAATGTTGCGACCGCAGAAGCAACCCGCGCGTTGATTGAAGCTGGGGCGGATGCAATTAAAGTTGGCATCGGACCGGGATCAATTTGCACCACGCGTGTTATTGCCGGAATTGGCGTTCCGCAAATCACGGCAGTCTACAACTGTGCTAATGCTGCGCGTGAGTATGGCATACCGATTATCGCTGACGGAGGCATTAAATATTCCGGTGATATTACAAAAGCAATTGCCGCCGGAGCCAGTGTCGTAATGATTGGTAATATTTTTGCGGGTACAGAAGAAAGCCCGGGGGAAACCGTCATTTATCAAGGCCGAAGCTATAAAGTGTATCGTGGCATGGGTTCATTAGGAGCCATGGCTGATGGAAGCAAGGATAGATATTTCCAAGAAAACGTGGAAAAATTGGTTCCGGAAGGTATTGAAGGCAGAGTTCCTTACAAAGGGCCGATTGCCGATACGATTTATCAGCTGATAGGCGGATTACGCTCTGGAATGGGATACTGTGGAGTTCATAATATTAATGAGCTAATCAATAATACAACGTTTATTCGTATTACCGGCGCAGGGTTGAAAGAAAGTCATCCGCACGACATCAATATCACAAAAGAATCGCCAAACTATAGCTTGTAATTACAAATAAAACCTTATCTATTGCGTGTTTAAACTGCTCCCGGTCTGCTTGACAGGGAGCAGTTTGGTTTGGGTAAGGCTATTATTTTTGACTCCAAGAAAAGCGGATTGTAAGCTTGGTTTTCCAATTGCCCGGATTGGTAATATATGATACAATAATTCAGGAACATGCTGTGTTTAACGAGAAAGGACGATTGTATCCAACAGTGGAAAAGCGAATAACGGTTTTAAATGTGAAGATTGATGCAGTGACAATGGAACAAGCTGTTGCCAAAGTGGAGAACTTTATAGCAAATCCCGGCCGTTGCCATTTGGTAGCTACTGCAAATGCTGAAATGGTAATGATGGCAACAAATGATCCTGAATTGCATGCGATACTTTTAAAAGCGGATTTGGTTGTTGCAGATGGCGCCGGTGTTGTTTGGGCGGCGCGGCATCAAGGAAATTCAGTTCCGGAACGAGTCGCCGGATACGATTTGGCACAAAAACTTTTGGATCGCTCTGCCCAAACCGGTCATAAGGTTTATTTTTTTGGCGGAGCTCCCGGAGTTGCAGAACAAGCGAAGAAAAAAGCGGAAGAATGGTATCCAGGAGTCAATGTTGTTGGTGTCCGCAATGGCTTTTTTTCGCCAGAAGATGAAAACAAAATTTTAGAAGATATAAAGAATTGCAAGCCGGATATTTTATTAGTGGCATTAGGTGTTCCGAAACAAGAAAAATGGTTGTCAAAACATTTCGCTGAACTTCATGTACCGGTTGCGATCGGAGTTGGCGGTACATTTGATGTGATGGCGGGAATTATGAAACGCGCGCCTGTTTGGATGCAGAAAGCGAACTTGGAATGGCTGTTTCGATTGTTGATGCAGCCGCAGCGATTATTGAGAATGCTGGCTTTGCCTAAATTTGTACTTCGTGTGCTGTTTGATAAATAAAAATAAAATGAATGAAACTGGCGATTTGACCGTATTATCCATATATCACATATAATTTTCTTTATCGGAATAATTGTGGGTATATGTCGTTCTTTGTACGCCATGGGGGTGAATGAATGGTTCGTGCGCCAATAGTGAAAGAAGGCTATGTTTATATAGGCGCGTTGGCACTGGTTACGATAATAGTGGTATTGGCAGTAGGCCCATATTGGGGAATTGTGCCTGGTTTTTTATTTTGTTTTCTGTTGTTTTTTTTCCGCAATCCTTCACGCATTGTTCCGACTGATCAAAGACTGGTTTTGTCACCGGCAGATGGAAAAGTAATGAGTGTTGTGGAAATGTTTGATGATGAATTTTTAAATGACGATGCAATTAAAGTAACCATCTTTTTATCCGTTTTTAATGTACATGTAAACCGGAGCCCGATTGCTGGTGAAATTACTTACCAGCAGTATACTTGCGGCCGGTTTCGACCGGCATATAAGGATACCGTAGGATTTGAAAATGAGCGTCATTCCATTGGTTTGGAAAATTCGCAAGTGCGCATATTGGTTACACAAATTGCCGGGATTTTGGCGCGGCGAATTGTTTCGTGGGTAACTCTGGGTAATGTGTTAAAGCCAGGGGAGCGCTATGGCATGATAAAATTTGGTTCCTGTACAGAAGTGGTTGTCCCTAAATCGGTAGAAATCATCGTAAAAAAAGGGGATAAAGTCAAAGGTGGAGAAACGGTTATAGGGAGGTTGACAGCTTGAGGCTGATTATTCCTAATACACTGACAGCAATTAATCTGGTTTTTGGAATGCTTGCAATTATGGCCACCATAAAAGGTGATTATTGGAATGCAGGGTTGCTCATCTTGATCGCCATGGTAGCAGATGGAATCGATGGCAGAGTGGCAAGAGCTCTAAATGCGGGCAGTGAATTTGGCAAAGAGCTTGATTCTTTATGTGATCTAGTTTCATTTGGTGTTGCGCCGGCTATCCTGGCTTATGTTTTTTACTTACAAGAGTTTGGAACTGCCGGATCTTTAATTGCGATTGCCTTTGCGGTGTGCGGAGCATTGCGGTTAGCGCGTTTCAATGTGAATACGTCCGTTGTAAAGGGCTACTTTATGGGTCTGCCGATTCCGGCTGGCGGTTGTGTGGTCGCAACGTTTGTTATGATTGGGGTTAAGCCGACAGGGTGGATTTTTCCGGCGATGGTTGCAATTTTTGCATACCTGATGGTGAGCACCGTCCATTATCCTGATTTTAAAGGGAAAGGGGAGCCCAATCGTTTAATTGCCATCATCATCACTGCCGCCTTGGCTTGTTATATTTTGTTTTTGTTTCATACTGCATACTTCTTTGTTCCGTTTTTTGCTTATGCTTTATTCGGTATTCTCAATTCTCTTTTGGGGTTATTTACAAAGGGGTCAATGCAGTAAAATACGCATTTTAACTTGACAATCCCAACGACTAACTTTACAATTTAGTCTGGATGTATACGAAAAATTAAAATTACGAGTTGGAAAAAGGTTTCTAAGATAAGGAGAAGATCCATGAATACCATTTTTGATTATATAATGGTTCCGATGCAATTCATTATCGTGTTCTTTACGCTGTATTATTTTATTATTGCGTTTTTCGGCATTGTCCGTAAAAAAGAAATAAAAATCTTAAAGCCGGAAAAAACGATGGCTGTAATAGTAGCTGCTCATAATGAAGAACAGGTAATTGGGCATTTGGTGGAGAACCTTCTGCTGTTAAATTATCCACGTTCGTTATACGATGTATTCGTTGTTGCGGATAACTGTAAAGATAAAACTGCACAAATTGCCCGTGATGCCGGAGCGATTGTTTTTGAACGGTTTAACCTTGAACAACGCGGCAAGGGATATGCAATGGAATGGATGTTTTCCAAGTTGTTTGGGTTGAAACGCAAGTATGACGCAGTTGTTGTATTTGATGCGGATAATTTGGTCCATCCGGACTTTCTTTTGGAAATGAATAATCGCTTATGCAAAGGCGAAAAATTGATACAGGGTTATTTAGATGCTAAAAATCCGAATGACACTTGGATCTCCGGAACATTTGCCATCTCATTTTGGGTAGTGAATCATATTTGGCATTTGGCAAAATATAATCTGGGTTTGTCCAGCGTTTTAGGTGGCACCGGTATGTGTATCTCGACCGATGTATTGCGTGAATTCGGTTGGGGTGCTACCTGTCTGACGGAGGACATGGAATTTACAATGAAACTCTTGTTGCGGGGTGTGCCTACGACATGGGCGCATGATGCAATTGTTTATGATGAAAAACCGCTTACGTTTATGCAGGCATGGAAGCAGAGAAAACGTTGGGCGCAAGGACATTTTGACTGTGCGGGAAGATATATTCCCCGCTTAATTGTTGAGGGTATTCGCACTCGCGATATACGAATTCTGGATGGAGTCCTTCATCTGGTTCAACCGCACTTCTTGTTGTTATCAACAACGTTTGTCATTTGCTCTTATATCTATTCGTTTATTCCGTTTTACACAAATATCTTATATACGATATTGCCGGTTGAAGTTTGGTCTATGATTGCTGTTGGGCAATATGTTTTTCCGATGATTGTTCTGGCGAAAATTAAAGCGCCTGTAAAATCATGGTTTTATTTAATCTTATATCCGTTATTTGTTTATAGTTGGATACCAATTACTTTTCTCGGTTTTCTGCATCGCAATGACCATGAATGGAGTCATACAGAACATACTCGCAGCATCTCGTACCAAGATGTTTTGTTACGGCAGGCTGATGATTTTTCGAAACCAGGCCTGTTAAGTAAACAAGCGATTAAATAATGTAACCGGTATTGAGGTGGATAAAAGGTGAGTTTTGTGCTCATCTTTTTCTTTACTTTTACAGAAAATGATAATTACAAAGACTTGAATTTGTGTTTATAAGAAAAAGGAGAGAAGAAAGAATGTTTGAATTAACGATGATCCTTGATTTTGCTGCTGCGCACTGTATTCCAGATTATCCAGGCAAGTGCCAACGTTTACACGGACATAATTGGAAAGTAGAAGTGTCGGTAGAAGGGGAAAAATTGGATAAGCTGGGTATGTTGGTTGATTTCAGTGTACTTAAACGTCATGTGACCGCTGTATTGGATACGTTGGACCATCATTACCTTAATGAAATGGAACGTTTCCAGACCATAAATCCTACCGCTGAAAATATCGCTTGTTACGTTTATGAAATGTTAGAGAAAGAGTTTGCTGTACTTGGAAATATCACAGTATCAAAAGTTACTGTATGGGAGTCGCTTCATTCCGCTGCTTGTTACCGGAAAATTAATAAGTAATTGTGGATTGGGTAATCAGGAGGGTATCAGATTGCATATTTTGCTAACAAATGATGATGGAATTGTAGCGCCGGGAATTAAATGTTTGTGGGAAGAATTGGCAGAATTTGCGAAAGTTACGGTAGTTGCACCCGATACGGAAAAAAGTGCAACCAGCCAGGCGATTACCGTTCATCATCCTATACGGGTTGATGAATATATCGTTGATAATCCAGATATTAAGGCCTGGCGAGTAGGTGGAACCCCTACGGACTGCGTTAAAATAGCCTTAGAAGCGCTTATGCCTGCATATCCTGATATTGTTGTATCCGGCATTAACTATGGTCCTAATTTGGGAACGGATGTATTGTATTCCGGCACGGTCAGTGCTGCGATTGAGGGCGCTTTGCATGGTTTACCGGCGATTGCAGTATCTTTGGATACGTGGCAGCCTTATGATTTTAGACCGACAGCCCGTGTAACAGCCCGTTTAATAAAAAAAGTGGTTCAAGCCTCGTTGCCTCGTTACACTTTGTTGAATGTGAACGTTCCTGCTAAACCGAGTGAAGAACTGTCTTGTTTGCGGATCACGAAATTAGGTATCCGGCAATACGAAAATACATTTGAACGGCGCCACGATCCGCGAGGACGGGTATATTACTGGATGGGCGGTAAAATTATGGCAACGGATAATGATCCGGATACGGACGTAATGACGGTTGCAAGGGGTGAAATTTCCGTAACACCAATCCATTTTGACTTAACAAATTACGAACTGATGAATTTATTGACGGATTGGAAACTGTAAATTACCTCTGTACCGCTGCCCAAAAGCGGCAGTGGTGATGAAAAGATTTTTAACTCTGAGGCATATGGCTTGCGAGGAGCGTATGCCTCTTTTCGATATTATAATAAGGGAGAGAGCAACGTTTGAAATTTTCCGGACTTTTGTTTGATTTAGACGGCACAATATTAGATACTACCAATTTAATCGTCCAATCCTTTCAACATACTTTTCGTGTCCATTATAACCGGCAAATTATGCCACAAGAAGTTCATCGTTTTTTTGGAAAACCGCTGCGGACAGCAATGGAAGAATTGGGACCTGATAAAGTGGAAGAATTGATCGCAACGTATCGTGAATATAATTTGACTCACCATGATGCCTTGACTACTATTTTTTCCGGAATGCGCGAAACGTTGGAAAAATTATACTATGCGGGTTTGCCAATGGCTATTGTGACATCGAAAACTTCAGAAACGGCGTTACGTGGATTAAAACTATTTAAGATGGACCACTTTTTTCCGGTTCTGATAGGCGTTCACGAATGTAAGCGGCACAAACCGAATAGGGAACCGGTGGAAACAGCATTGCGCCAATTGGGTCTCTCTGCAGAGACTTGTTTGATGATCGGCGACAGCCCTTTTGATATCATCAGTGCCCGTGACGCAGGAGCACAAACCGCTGCCGTTCGCTGGACTTATGTTTCTTGGGATGAATTATTGAATGAAAGCCCGACCTATATTTTGGAAAAACCACAAGATTTGTTGTCCTTATGCGGGCTTGAAAATATAAATATTCTAGGGAGGTAGGACGATATGGCGCAGATAGCTATAATTGGCGGCACAGGAGTGTACGATCCTCGCGTGCTGGATAACGTACACGCTTGTGAAATTGCAACTCCGTATGGCGAGGTCCATTGCATGGTAGGAGAGTTTGCCGGTCAGGAAATTGCATTTTTGGCTCGGCATGGAAGTCAGCACTCGATCCCGCCGCATTTAATTAATTATCGGGCCAATATTTGGGCTTTGAAAAAAATTGGCGTAGAGAACATTATTGCAACAACTGCTGTTGGTTCGTTGGTTAAAGATGTGCCGCCTGGCTATTTTGTTTTAATTGATCAATTCATTGATTTTACGCGTAACCGGGTAAATACCTTTTATGAAGGCGGTGAACGGGGTGTTGTTCATGTGGATATGACGACGCCATACTGCCCTGAATTACGGAAAATAGTTGGCCAGGCAGCGAAAAATGCCGGTTTGCCTGTAGCCACGTCGGGCACCTATGTTTGTACAGAAGGGCCGCGCTTCGAAACTCCGGCTGAAATCAATATGTTTGCTAAAATGGGCGGACATGTCGTCGGAATGACCAATATTCCCGAGGCTGTTTTGGCCCGTGAGGCGGAAATGTGCTATATGACGGTTTCTCTGGTCACTAATTATGCGGCCGGAATTTCTCCTACACCGCTTACACATAGTGAAGTGCTTGATATTATGCAAACCAATACCAATCGGCTTCAAACGCTCTTGTTGGGAGCCTTGCGTCTCCTACCATACCGCACGCAAGATTGCGCTTGCCGTCAAGCATTGCAGGAATATGGCGGGTTTAAATTATAGAAAGCGGTGGTGGCATTGGTTTCTCTAACCTGGAAAGACGGTTGTTTGTACTTATTGAATCAAGTTAGTTTACCAGGAACTGTAGAATATATTGAATGTAAAGATTACAGAAGGGTAGCAGAAGCAATACGGCGGCTGGAAGTTCGAGGGGCGCCGGCTATCGGGGTCGCAGCTGCGTATGGTTTGTTGCTGGGAGCTGCCGAATTTGCAGAAGTTGGCTCTGAATATTTACCGAAACTGGCAGAAATTGCTGAAGTGTTACGAAAAACAAGACCTACAGCCGTAAACCTTTCCTGGGCCTTAGATAAAATGCTGGCTGCCGCAAAAATGCAATACGCAAGCGGTTCGGATTTTTCACAGATGTTGACAACTTTAGAAACGACGGCTAAATCGATTATGGACGAAGATCGCATAGTGAATGAAAAAATTGCGGTTTTTGGCGCTAGCCTATTTCAAAAAACCAAAAACAGCATACTTACTCATTGTAATGCCGGTGCTCTGGCTACGGTTGAAACCGGTACAGCACTGGGAATTGTTCGTCAGGTATGGAAGGAAGGCCGGTTGAACCGGGTTTTTGCTGACGAAACTCGGCCTCTGTTACAGGGAGCGCGTTTAACAGCGTGGGAACTGATGCAAGATCAGATACCGGTCACGCTGATCACCGACAGTATGGCAGGCGTCGTGATGAAGAATGGCTGGGTGCAAGCGGTGATCGTTGGTGCCGATCGTATTGCTGCCAATGGGGATACCGCGAATAAAATAGGAACGTATACTGTAGCTGTTTTAGCGGAAAAACATCGCATTCCTTTTTATGTGGCTGCGCCGGTTTCTAGTTTTGATTTTTCCTTGCCAGATGGGGCAGCAATTCCAATTGAAGAACGTTCTGCCGAAGAAGTGACGAGTTTCGGCTCAATTCGTGTTGCGCCGCAAGGTGTTCATGTTTACAATCCGGCGTTCGATGTGACGCCAAACGAATTGATTACGGCGATAGTTACTGAGTATGGTATCCTTAGACCCCCGTACGAAAAATCGATCAACTGGCTTTATGACCAGAAAGGTGGAAAATAATAATGGAAAATATGATTCGTGATCCACAGTTAGCTCCACAAGGTATGGATAAAATTAATTGGGTACGCCAGCACATGCCGGTATTAAATGTTTTAAACGCCGAATTATCTCAATCGAAACCGTTACAAGATAAAAAAATGGTTATTTCTATGCATTTGGAAGCAAAAACCGCATACTTGGCAA
>CAYUNV010000137.1:0-3038 GCA_964446265.1 uncultured Negativicutes bacterium
TCGGGAAGCAGCGACAAAGGGTAATTTGAGCGAACTGGCCTTCTGTGCCACTGAAGATGGCAAAACACTAGTGCAGAAAATTCTGGATGGTTCTTTGGGAAAGATCTACGGGCGGTATAAAGGGCAACGCGAAATTTTCGATTTTTTGAAAATTATTAATGATATTTGGCGTCTGTGCAGCAGTGAAGGGATAGGGATTGATATTGACAACTGCTTGCGCCAATATGACGATATTCAAAAGTTTCCCACTATTGAAATTGAGTTTGCCCATTTGAGCGATCAGGATTAGAGCCTGGGGAATGGAAAAATTTCTTTCATCGATACACCAGGACCCAACGAAGCAGGGCAAAATTTTTTAAAAAAGATTATGAATGAGCAACTAGAGAAAGCGTCAGCGGTAGTAGCAGTGCTGGATTATACGCAATTGAACGGAGAGGCGGATGCCGATATCCGTAGGTCCTTACATGAGGTAGCCGATGTGACGGGTGATAGATTATTTGTTGTTGTCAATAAATTTGACCAGAAGGATCGGCATGGCATGGATGCGGATACTTTGCGTTCGTATGTTGCACGACAGCTGTTTGAAGGTCGGTTGGATAAATCGCATGTGTACCCGGTTTCCAGTCGTTATGGCTATTTGGCTACGCTTGCGCTGCGGGAATTGAACCAATTTCGCCGGTTGCCTGAGTATCAATTTAATCCTTGGGTGGAAGATTTTGTTGCCTTGACACTAGGGCCATGCTGGGAAGATGAAGACGTCGATGCCGCGGAATTAACAACCCGGGCCTTAAAGTTGTGGCGAAATAGCCGGTTTGACGTACTTCTGGCAGATGTGTTAAAAGACAGTTACGCGAATTCCGCCAGTATGAGCTTGCGTGCGGCCTTGACTAAGATGTTGGAGTACAATAAACGCATCATTGAAAGCCTGCAATTACGACAAGCTGCATTGTATACGGATGTACTAACGATTGAGGATAATATCAAGGAGTTAAATGAAAAGATAGCGCTGATTGGAGCTTCTGGAGACGAAGTGCGATGGCTCATTGATGAAAGCATCGAAACATTAGAGAAGAAGGTTCTTCAACTGTTTGACAGAGTGGATCAAATTGTGTTGGATGAAATGCAGCTCGTTTTTGATCGGGACAATTGGATAGAGAAGCGTTTGGGACCATATAGTAGGAGCAGTGGGAATAAGCACCGCGATCATTATGACTTTTCTTCAGGAGAAGCAGCAAACCAATTTATCGACAAACTGGTCACCGCCGGGGCAGAAACCATTAAGCCGCAGCTCAAGGAAATACAAGGGTTAATTGAAACCGCTGTAGATGAATTGATAACTGGGGTATGGACGGGTATTAACGTCTGCATTGACAAAGCGTTAAAAGCAGCAGAAAAAAGATTGAGTGAAACGTTCTCAGTAACAATGGATTTTCCCAAGCCCAGTGTACAAGCCATTGAAGTTGATTTTAACAGTTTGCATCAATCTTCCATCAGAGAGCAGAAGACTACCTTGACAAAAACCAAATATGAACGGAAATGGTATACCTTATGGTGCCATAAACATGAGACCGTATATTGTTATCAAGAATGTGCTTACCGTGTATGTATTCAGGATGTGGTAGAAAAAATACAAAGAGAAATAAAAAAAGATTTGTATGCTTTATTAGTAACCATAGAGAGATATATGCAAAACGAGTTCAAACCGGCTATAAATAATTATTTTGGTGAAAACATAGATTACTTAAAACGATTTAGCGGGGATCTTGTCGACGCTAAGCATGATAAAAGACTACAAAGTGAACAGATGGAAACCCTGTTGAGTACGATTAATGAAATCCTAGACCGGGCTAAAGAGCAGCAAGTAAAATTGAAGGTTGTGGAGGCAATATCACCGGGTTCCGTATCCAATCTGCGTGTTGGATGATTGCCATAAAATAATGTATGAGCTTTGTTGTATTTAATTTGGCAACCAAAACATTAAGCCGGCAAGGCTTCAGAAATTCTGGACCTAGCCGGCTTTTTATTGGTTTGGATGATATTTGTAGCTGCGACGGTTACTGTAATGCATAAGATGAAAAAGTGTTCCACAGCATGTTTGAAAGCCAAAATACTTTTAATAGATTAATGAAGTATTGGGATAGAATATAATTTGTTGCAGGAATCTATACGTTTTGTAGGAAAAATAGTAAATGATTTTACATAAAAGAGTAAGGCGGTTAAATGATGAGTTTTAATCATTCTTCAGGGATTACAAAACCACTTCGCAAAAGATATTCTCTAGCCCTGAGCATAATTGCCATTTTGGTCATCATGAGCCAAGGGCTGATTCAATATGCGCTGCAAGATCAGGAAGGAGATTCAAGAATAATAAATGTTGCCGGGCGGCAACGTATGTTAAGCCAGCGTATCACGAAATGCGCGTTACTTATTCAATCGCCTATTTCTCTAGAAGATCGGCGAGCTTATTTAGATGAACTGGAAAAAGCGCGCGGCTTATGGATACAATCGCATGATGGCCTGCAAAAAGGAGATAAAAATCTTGGCCTCCCGGGAAAAAATAGCGACAAAGTTAAAGAAATGTTTGCCCAAATTGAGCCCAAATACCGAGCCGTTTTGCGGGCGGTGGATATTATTACAGCTGATGACATAAGCCCTAATAGCCAAAAAGAAGCGTTGCAGTCATTGCTGGCTAATCAAGCCGAATTTTTGAGTGAAATGGATGAGATCGTTTTTCAGTATGACGAGGAAGCAAAGCAAAAAGTTAAAAATATAAAGAATCTCGAATTTATCCTTTTGGTCGTAACTTTTTTTGTCCTGCTATTAGAGGCGTTGTTTATATTTAGGCCAGCGGAAAAGCAAATCCAAAAGATTTTCGATGATTATCAAACCAGTGAAGAAGGCATTAAAAAGCTTTTTGACATGACGCCAACGCCGATGATGATGGTAAGGCTCAACGGCTTAAGAATTATGCGGGTGAACCAGGCTGCTGAAACCCTTCTGGATATTGCGGAAGAAGAACCCCAAGATCGGTTTTTACA
>CAYUNV010000137.1:3048-8766 GCA_964446265.1 uncultured Negativicutes bacterium
ACAAGAGTTCATTGATGAGGAACAGAAGGATAGTGATGTATGGAACCATGTCGTAAACCGGGGCAAAGTAACTGGAATTGAATTGCCGATGCATCTTAAGGGCGATTATGCCATGGTTATGGCATTTACCACTCAGATCAATTACCAAGGGGAACTGCATTTAATCTTGGGGTTAGTCGATATTACCAATAAACACAACCAAAGCAGGTATTTTGAACAACTGGCTGCAACCGATCATATGACAGGATTAATGAATCGCCGTGCTTTCTTAGAAAACTTAGAAGTTATTTTAAATAGGGTAAAAGCAGGCAAAATGGAGGTTTCATTGGCGTTTCTCGATTTAGACGGACTGAAGAAAGTCAATGATAATTACGGCCACCGGGAAGGCGATTTTTACATTAGCACAGTCAGTTCCATTGTCCGTAGTTCGCTGCGTGCATATGACATCTTAGGGCGGCTTGGTGGGGATGAGTTCGCAGTTATATTGCCTCGTTGTTCGAAATCGGAGGCGGAGAAAATAATTTATCGGATCCAACAGCAAGTCGACAATTTAGCCCAGACTCTTGGGAAACCGTATACAATGGGTTTTAGCGTCGGGATTTTTTACGTAGAATCTGGGAAAACACTAACTGCCGACAGCCTTTTGGAAAAAGCGGATGAAGCTATGTACCTGCAAAAACAGGCCCGACATGTCGTGACGACCTGATAAAATACAGCGGTCAAAATCACGTTTTACTTCGCTGATGCAAAATAAAATAGCACGTCTCGCTCAAACGTGTACCGCTTGGGTGAGGCGTGCTATTTTATTGCATTTGACTATACGTAGAGAATCAAGCGTAAGCCTAAAAAAAACAAGGCCAGCGATAATAAGGACAAAATCAGTCGCGACTTGGCTTTTATGGATAAGAAAGCTCCGAATTGGGCGCCTGCCACAGCTCCGGCGCCGATCAGCAAGGCTTCCTTTAGCAAAACATGATGTAGAACCAGGTGGGATGCGACTCCAAAAAAACTGGATATGGCCAGAACGAGGTGAGAGGTGGCCGTTGCAATATGCGTCGGAAACGATAACAGAAAGATCATGGCCGGCACATGAATAATTCCGCCCCCGATTCCCAGAATGCTGGATAGAAAGCCGACACAAGCGCTGAGAATGACGCCAAGGGTGCGGTTGTATTGAAAAGTGTTCTTATCAAATTCTGCATCATAGTTATTTTTTTTGGCATAACCATAAGAAAAATGCCGAAAACAATATGAAAAGTGCGGCCTGCAAAATACGTTGCTAAATAACTTCCGGCTACTGCTCCCGGCAACGTTGCCAGGCTAAAACGGATGGCTGCATCATAATAGACTCTTTTTTGTTGAATGTAAGCAATTGATCCCGATAACGCGTTAAAAAAAACAACGGTTAACGAAGTGCCGATGGCATGCTGGGGCGTCCAGTGCATAATCAGTAAAAAGATGGGAACTAAAATGACACCTCCGCCAATACCAACTAACGTGCCGAACGTTCCAACGGCAAATCCTAATACTACATAAGACAAAATAGTTAACAACAGAATCTCCCCCATTACATGCGTTCAACTACTGATTGTATTTGAGCATAAATAGTTAAGCCGATCAAGGCATCTGCTATCATTATAGTATGTTTAAAAATAAATATAAATTATCAAGTATTTATAAGATGATAGTTTATCTTATTGAATGTATCGCGGCCGTCGATCAGCGTTGCCATAAAGAAGCTGGAAGAAGAATTGGGGGAGTTTATCGGAAGAGGCTGTAACTATATTTTTCTTAAATTATGCAGGGAATATGTAGGAAATTATCAGTTTATAGGGAATAATTATTAAAAGAACATTGGAAAAGTAGCATATAGTTTTGCAGATGCCGTTTACTAAGTTTGTCTGGAGAGACAGGCGTGAACTTATTTATGTATATCGACTTGACAAAAAACCGAAATTAACAGGCTGTTTTTTTATGTTGGTATATATAATAATATACAGTATAATGGAAGTTAGTGTATTTTGTAATGGCAAGGATGGAGGACTCAATAAGTGTTACGGTTGTCAATTGAAAACTTGCAAACCGGGCTAACTGTTGCGAGAAATATTTATAATGCCAACGGAAATTTACTGCTTGCTGCCAACGTGATTTTGGATGAACATTTGATTGCGCGGTTGCAAGAGTTAGATATCGATTCGGTATATGTAAAAAATCCCTATGCGGACTATGAACCGAAGGAACTGCTTGATGAAGAAACTCGGATCAAAACGGTAAAAATTGCCCGTAAAACATTTGAAACTTTTAAAAAATCCAAGATTGTCAATGTTGCTGAAGTTGGGCAAGCGGCTAGAATGATCATCGATGACGTTTTATGCAATAAAAATAGTTTGATCCATCTTACCGAAATTCGAACGCATGATGATTATACATTCGGCCATTCTATCAACACGTGTTTGATATCTATCGTGATTGGTCTCAAAATGGGGCTCTCTATTCCCAAGATCAATGAATTGGCAATAGGAGTAATTTTGCATGATATTGGTAAAATGATGATCCCGATAGAATTGCTCAACAAAACCACTCCGCTACTCGATGAAGAGTGGCAAGAGATCCAAAAACATGCCAGTAACGGCTTTGATATTTTACGGAAGACTATTTCACTGCCGGCAGCCCACGTTGCTTTCCAACATCACGAAAACTATGATGGCGGCGGATATCCAAGAAAAATTAGCAAAGAGGATATTCATCAATATGCCCGGATTGCTGCTGTTGCTGATTTGTATGATGCAATTACGTCAGACCGGCCCTACCGTCCGGCCATGTTACCTCATGAGGCCTACGAGGTGATGGTTGGATCGCGGGGGATCAAACTTGATCCGGGAATAACAGATATTTTCTTGGAAACGGTGGCGCTTTATCCGGTGGGAAGTATGGTTCTTTTGGATAATGGCGATATTGGGGTGGTTATTGAGGTGTATCCTAAACTGCAGACCAGGCCGCTGGTGCAGATTATTATGGATAAGAATAAGCGAAAAGTATCTGGTCGGTGTTTGGATCTAAGTAAAGAATTAACCCGGTTTATTGCTAAAGTATTAGAGCCAAAAGAAATTATAAAATTGTAACAATCAGAAATTATAAAATTGTAACAATCAGAAATTAAGGCTTCAAGAGCGTACTGCTCTTGAAGCCTGTTAGTTTTGACCTATGCCGAAGAAGCTGCTGCTATTCAAACGTTCAGTCGACCTGGTTGCTTTGCTGGGTGTTGGCGGCCTATTGCGATGTTTTCTGTAAAAACATGAAAATTTTTGCTAAAAATGTCTGCTTGCTAGCAGGAATTTTTAAATAAGCAGCAAATAATAAACGTCATGCGCGATTTATTATTTGAAAATAATTATTTCACAGCGGAAGATTAGACGGAGGGTTGGTACATGGGACATGCAATTTTCGAGCAACGTTCAGGAATTTTAGGAGTAGGAGTAGTCACGCCATGCGGAGTAATTACCGCAGACCAACTGGTAGGGTTAGGTGAATTGGCAAAAAAAATTACAGTGCATGGGATGAAGATGACCACGCGGCAAACCCTTGTTTTTTTGATTAATGCCGCTGATTTGGAACGATTTACGTCTGAAATTGAAAAGACGGGGCTGCGGATTGGTGTATTTGGCAATATTGTCCGCAATGTAAAAGGCTGCGCAGGAAATGACAAACTCTGTCCGCGGAGCTTCGGTGATGCGTTTGGATTGGGAGTAACGCTGCAGGAGCAGTATATGAACCAGCCTGTTCCCAAAGATTTTAAAATTTCCACTGCAGGCTGTGTCCGCGGCTGTACAGACCCCCTTTGTGCTGACTTTGGCGTAATTGCAGTCGCTGCCGATCGCTTTGATATCTACCTTGGCGGCCGGGGTGGAAGCAAAGTGCCAAGGCATGGCGAAAAAATCATCGCTAATGTTTCTTCCGAACAAGTTATAAAGGTATTGGATTATGTGTTGGAAAAATATCGGGAATTAGGAGCTCCGAACGAGCGGTTGTGCAGGGTGATTGATCGTTGCGGCATCAATGGGTTTATTCCTCCGATGGCGGTCTATGGTGGCAAAGACGCCGCGGATCAACTGCCAGAACTCGATGACTTTCAAGCGTTCCTTACCGGAAAACAATAAAATGACAGGAGCGGTTATATGTTAAATGAACAAATCAATATAAAGGCCATTAAAGACGCTGTGCAGCGCTGCTGCCAGGAAAAAGAATGCGTTGTTTGCCAGGGAAAAGAATGTTTAATTGGCTTTGCGAAATTGGTGTCGGAATATGCCGGTATGAAAAAGGCGCTTAGTATTCCCAATGGGTTAAAAATGGTACCAACAGGTGATTTCAAAGTGTACGAAACGGATGATGTGGCGTTTGCGTTGGCCATGATCAACCATGAATGCAAAAACTGCCAAGACAACCATGATGACAACTGTGTGATTAATATTATGCGTTCCTCGCTGGAAGTTGCTCTCCTGGGGGAACACAGCGGCTTTACGGGAAATCCGCTGATGTATGTGATGAATCTCTCGCGGAGTAACCCTGAGTTGGGCGAAAAAGTTATGACGGCGTACCGTCAACTAAAAAACCAGTGAACGGCAATAATTCCAAGTAGCCAAAGTATAGCCGACAAATTGCATTGGTGCTCAGGAAACCCGGCGTAAGCCGGGCTTCTTGATATACACATTCGTTGGGCTGGACTTGACTTTACCAAGGGTACAATTTACAATTAATCTTAGTTTATATTAATATCGGGAATTCACTGTACAGGTTCCCGTTAAATTTCAGGAAATATAGGGGTGTGTTTATGCGGTATTCAGTAGATCCAGCAATTTTTGATTTGCATCCGGATGTGAAATTCGGCATATTGGTAGGCAAAAATATTAAAAACTCGGAGACAACGGTGGAAGATGAGGCGCGGATGCGCAATGCTGAAGGCAGGATGCGCGAAACGTTTCAAGCCAGCCAGGTCAGAGAATTGCCGAACGTTGCGTTATACCGGGATATCATGACGAAAGCCGGTATCAATCCTAATAAGTTTCCGCCTTCTGTGGAAGCAATGTTTAAAAGAATCCTTAAGGGCGGACAGTTGCCGGTCATTAATGCCCTGGTCGACTTATGTAATGCAGTGTCTATTGAACAGGTGATTTCGCTTGGCGCGCATGATTTATGCGATATCCATGAAGATCTGGCAGTGGGCTTTAGTAAAAGAGGAGACCGCTTTCTTCCCTTTGGCGCGGAAGAGTATGAAGCGGTAGAAGAAGGGGAATTGGTTTTTACAAGCGGAAATACGGTCCAAACGCGAAAATGGGTATGGCGGCAAAGTGAATTGGGTAAAACGACAACGGATAGCAACGAAATATTCTTCCAACTGGTCGGTTTTGACGATGGACAGGAGTCTACCTTAAATAAGGCTATGGACGATATAGAACAGTTGGTGTTAAACCGCTTCCAAGGTGTTTGTAAAAAATATATTGTAGATATCAATAATCCTTCCATTGAATTTTAATCATCAGGAACATCGAATAATGCGGAAACAGGTTGTCTGTGCGGAGACTTTAAGAACATTAGTTCTTGAAGTCTTTTTTGTGCACCAGAAAGTATAAAATTTTCCTCTACGCACAGACTGTAAGATCCCTTAAGGGATCAACAGTCTGTAGCTCGAAATAAGTGCGACTAAGCTTCAGATGGAGTTAT
>CAYUNV010000138.1:0-6607 GCA_964446265.1 uncultured Negativicutes bacterium
TGGAAAATACCAAAGAAATGATCAAAAAATATAAAGTAGACGGTGTTGTTGACATTGTATTGCAGGCTTGTCATACTTTTAATGTAGAATCAACAAAAATGGCAAAAATGGTTGAAGAATTGAACGTTCCTTATATGAAATTGGAGACAGACTATTCGACAACGGACAGCGGCCAGATAGAAACCAGAATTGCCGCCTTTATTGAAATGCTGTAGTTTTTCTTCTTCAAGTGCATCCTTAGCGGATATATATATCTTAGAATTTCTGAGGAAGATGTTCATTTGCGGAATTTATTACATTATTATGGGTCAACAGAAAAGTAGGGAGTAGATTATGATTTATTTCGATCATGCCGCCACTTCTTTCCATAAACCGCCGGAGGTGGCAGAAGCGGTTTACCATGCTTTGCAGGGCCTTGGCAGCAGTGGACGCGGAGCGCATGGCGCAACCTTAGAAGCCAGTCGCCTGGTGTATCAAACCAGAGAAGCGATCTCGCGCCTATTCCATGTAGGGGATCCAGCGCGGGTGGTCTTTACCTCTAATGCTACAGAAAGCTTAAATATTGCCATCCAAGGTCTTCTCAAAGCGGGCGACCATTGCATCACCACGGCGATCGAACACAATAGCGTCTTGCGTCCCCTGTATCTGATGGAGAAGCGCGGTATTCACTTGACAGTAGTTCCGGCAGATGCACAAGGGCGGATTGCCGCAGCCGATATAAAAGCTGCCGTTTGTACAGAAACGAAGGCGGTGGTATTGACTCACTCTTCCAACGTGACGGGGAATGTTCTAGACATTGAGGCCGTAGGCAAGATATGCAAGGAACATGGCCTGTTATTTATTCTGGACGCTTCCCAGACCGCGGGGCTGCTCTCGATTGATATGGAAAAATGCGGGGCGGCAGCGCTTTGCTGCTCGGGACATAAAGGCCTGCTTGGGCCGCAGGGCACGGGGGTTCTCTGTCTGGCTGACGGAGTTCGGCCGGAACCGCTTAAGGCAGGAGGAACCGGAGTGGACAGTTTCTCGCGGGAGATGCCGCAGTCTTTGCCGGAAAATCTGGAAGCTGGAACTTTAAATACCCATGGCCTGGCCGGCCTTTTGGCTGCTTGTGATTACTTGAAGAAATATGGGCAAGAACGAATTTTTCACGAAGCGAATTCCCTTGCGAAGCGGTTTGTAGACGGGGTCAGAGATTTGCCGGGCGTGATCCTGTATGGTGATTTTGCCGCTGCGCTCAGGACTCCTGTTGTGGCTCTTAACCTTCGCGACATTGCTTCAGGCGAAATCGCCGATGAACTCTTTCAGCGTTTCGGGATTGCGACGCGGGCCGGAGCTCACTGCGCCCCCGGTGTTCATAGGACGTTTGGCTCCGTGGAACAGGGAATGGTGCGATTTAGTTTTTCGCATTTCAATACGGCCGGCGAGGTGGATGCAGCGGTACGAGCCTTGCGGATACTGGGGGAAGAAAGTGCATGAGACCAAAAGAATTGCAATGTGTGGTGACTTTTCCAACAACAACAGCCGCTATGGCTTTTGAAAAAGTCGCGAAAGACGCAGGGCTTACGGGCCGGTTAATCCCTCTGCCAAGAACCATTTCTGCCGGATGCGGCCTGGCGTGGCGAGAAGATCCAACGCGCCGGGATTCTCTTGAAAGGCTTCTTGCCGAGCATCGTATCGGATATGATAGAATCCACGAGTTGGTGATTTAAACAGGATGTATTGCTACTTCGCGGGTCCCTGAGTTTTTGGGAGCCGCTTTTTTTGTTTCTTGGCGTTTGTATCGGTGTTTTGGTGCGAGAACGTTCAAAATGGCTAGTTTGCTTGAAAGAAGTTGAACTTGGTGGTAAAATTATGCTGTTTGTGTTTCATAATTGTATGAAATGCAAGGATTTAGTTTGGTTGCGAGTATGCTTGTGCGAAAACTTCTGGAATAATGAATGGGAGTGTTGATATGACAGCTACAACGAATAAAATGGTGATTATTGGCGTGGGACATGTGGGGTCGCAAGTCTTGGCGACTGCCGTTGCTCATCAAATCGCATCGGAGATTGCCCTGATTGATATTGTAGAAGGAAGAGCCCTTGGCGAAGCGTTGGACGCTGACCATGCCACTCCTTTTGACTATAATGCGAATATCAATGTGCATAAAGGGACTTATGAAGATTGTGCGGATGCTAAAGTGATCATTATGTGCGCAGGTTCCAGTATCCAGGCGGGATCCAATTTAGACCGGCTTTCTTTGGCGGGTCAGAACGCGGAAATTGTAAAAGACGTCATGAGTCAAATTGTGCAGCACACCACAGATGCCGTGATTATTTTTATTACCAACCCGCTTGATATTACGACCTACTATGCGGCCAATCATTTTGGTTATCCAAAAGGGAAATTATTTGGCACGGGGACAACTCTGGAAACAGCCCGTTTAAAAAGAATCCTTGCTGACCGTTACAATGTGTCGCCTGCCAGCGTGCAAGCCTTTATGCTGGGCGAACATGGAAATACCGGTTTCCCGGCCTGGAGCATGGTAAATATCGGCGGTGTTCCGGCGGACGAACTAGATCAATATTTCGGACTGGAAACAGCACTGGATAAAAAAGCGGTCGGGCAGGAAGTTGTCCAAGTCGCGTACGATGTACTGAACGGTAAAGGGTGGACCAACACCGGGATTGCTATGGGTGCGGTCCGTCTGGCCAAAGCGGTCTTGTATGACGAACGTTTTGTAGGGCCGGTATCTGTTACTCTCGAAGGCGAATATGGCATCACGGAGAAAGCATCGCTTAGCATTCCCTGCGTGATTGGAAAAAATGGAATCGAAAAAAGACTTCCTTTGCCGTTAACAGAGGAGGAAGTGAGCAACCTGAAGCATTGTGCCACCGCTATTCGGGCCGTCTTAGATTCCATTCACATCGCGTGATTTGCATACGTAATAAGTTTTCAGTGCACTTGCCCTAAAATGTGTAAATTTGCAATGCAAGGGTCATCGGATCGAAACATAGCAGTAACTTTAACCAACAGCGGATTCCTGATTTTGGAGATCCGCTGTTTTGTCGTTTATGTGTTGGAGGGAAAAATGTTTGTTGCTTCACCGCATTAAAACAATAATACAGAAATATTGCAATGTATTAGAGGAATTTTTACAACCGTACTAGAAATAATAAAATTTGTGACAATTGTAACGGTATGAAATGTGTATAAACAGAAAACTCGCTATACGCGTTCATGCTTGTATTTGTGAGGTGGTTTTCGAGATGGATTATCGACAACTTTTTAATGTAACGGGCAAGGTTGCTGTAGTTACCGGTGCCGGACATGGTTTAGGCAAAGGTTATGCGCTTGCCTTAGCCGGAGCCGGCGCGACGGTTGCCTGTATAGGACGAAATGCCGACAAACTGAATGAAACGGTGGAGCAGATCCGAAAGGACGGCGGCGTTGCGAGCGTGGTGATTGCCGATATGGCCAACCTTGCTGATATTGAGGCTGCCATGCAGGCTGTCGTTGCCGAATTCGGGCATCTGGATATTCTGGTCAATAATGCCGGGACCGAAATTCCTAAAGGCATTATGGATGTAACACCGGAAGATTATGACACAATTATGGCCGTGAACCTAAGAGGATTATATTTTGCTTCCCAGGCGGCCTTGAAGTACATGATTCCGGCCCGGCACGGGAAAATTATCAATGCTGGCTCGCTAGCCAGCCATATTGGCTTGGCAGAGGCCACTGTTTACAGTGCTTCCAAGGGCGGGGTGCTGCAATTTACCAAGGCGTTGGCGGTGGAAATGGCCGCCCATAATATTCAAGTGAATGCGATTGGACCGGGGTATTTCCGTACCCAGATGACGGAACCATTTTTTCAGGATGAAGCGCATAATCAATGGATTGCAAACCGGATACCGGCCGGGAGGATAGGAACCACCGACGATCTTGCCGGCGCAGTCATATTTTTGGCCAGCCCGGCTTCCGATTATATCACCGGACAGATCATCTACGTCGACGGCGGTTGGCTGGCAAGCTGACGTACAGCAATCATAAATTACAAAATAGTAAAGAAAAGGATGACTGAAAATGAAAGCATTAAAAACAGCGAAAGGCAACGGCAACCAACAGGACCTGGAGTTGATGGCAACCGTTGCCGACCTGATAAAAAAAGTACAGCTTGAAGGCGATCAGGCGATTTTGGATCTGACGAAAAAATTTGACGGCGTTGACGCCGGCAGTATCCGGGTCAGCAGTCAAGATATTCAAAAGGCGTACAGCTTACTGGAGCAGGAAACCATCGATCAGTTACAATTTGCCGCCGCGCAGATCCGATTTTTCGCCGAACAACAATTGGAGTGCCTGAAGCCGGTTGAAGTTGCTTCCAAAGTCGAGGGAGTCGTTCTCGGGCACCGGCTGATCCCGGTGAACTCCTGCGGCGCGTACATACCGGGCGGCCGTTATCCGCTGCCCAGTTCGGCCCTGATGTCGGTAATCACCGCGAAGGTTGCCGGTGTCAAGCGGGTTGCTGCCTGCTGTCCGCCTTCGCGGGACCACCAAGGCATTCACCCGGCCGTACTTGTCGCGATGGATATCGCCGGCGCCGATGAAGTGTATTGTATGGGCGGGGCCCAGGCCATTGCCGCCTACACCTATGGGACGCAGACCATTGACAAGGTAGATTTAATCGTGGGTCCCGGCAATAAATTTGTGAATGAAGCGAAACGCCAGGTTATGGGAGCGGTCGGGATCGACAGCCTGGCAGGTCCCAGCGAAGTCCTGATTATTGCCGACGAGAGCGCAAAACCGGAATATGTGGCGATCGATTTGTTGGCGCAGTGCGAGCATGACCCTTCAGCCCGCGGCATATTGGTGACAACCAGTGAAAAGCTGGTGGCGGAAGTAGAAGTGCTATTGAAACAATATGTAGCTGAGCTGCCGACCGGTCAGACCGCGGCGAAGGCCTGGGAAGATAACGGTCAAGTCCTGCTTGTGGATAGCTTGCAAGAGGCCATTGCGGTAGCCAACGAATTTGCTCCTGAGCATTTAGAAGTGCAAACTTGCAAAGATGATGAAGTAAGTATGGCGTTAACCAACTATGGTTCTTTATTCATCGGCCCGCATACGCCGGTAACCTTTGGCGATTACGTATCGGGGACAAACCACATCCTGCCGACGGCGGGAACCGCCAAATATTCCAACGGTGTATGGGTCGGAACCTTCATTAAGACCTCTTTCTACCAAAAGGTCTCGGCCGAAGGGGCGAAAAACCTTTCGCGTGCCTGCATGCATCTGGCCGGCGTCGAGGGTTTGATGGCGCATCAGAAATCTGTGGCTCTCCGGGTGGAATGAGTAAGGCCCATTGAAGGAGGGATTACATGGAAAATAACATTTTGCAATTGAAAAATATTTCCAAGGTATATCCCGGCACGATTGCCTTGGAAAATGTAAATCTCAGCGTGCGCAAAGGGGAAGTGCACGGCATTATCGGCAAAAACGGCGCCGGCAAGTCTACGCTGGTCAGCATTATCGCCGGGGTCATATCGCCGACTGGCGGCGACATCATCATTGGGAATAAGACGTTCAAGACCCTATCCCGGAACAATGCCAGAGACCAATTGATCTCCATTGTTACGCAGGAGCCCCAGGTCATCAAAGAGTGTACGATTGCCGAAAATTTGTTTATGCCGGATTATGCCAGCAACGGTTTTTTCATCAATTGGGACAGAATCAAATCCCAGGCACAGAGCATCATCCGCCAAGCTGGTTTGCATATGGATGTCGGGATGAATGCCGGTGATTTGTCGATCAGCGAGCAGCAGCTGCTGCTGGTCATCAAGGCCTGTTATGTAGAAAAATCGCAGATTATTATCCTGGACGAGGTGTCGGCCTCCCTGACCCAGGACGATGAGAAATTATTGTATGAAATTATCCAGAAACGAAAAAGCGAAGGTTGTACCATCCTGTATATTTCCCACCGGACCGATGAACTGCTCAATGTTTGCGACAGGGTGACCGTGATCCGCGATGGCAATGCGGTTACCACCAAGGACTGTGCTGCGCTGAGTAAGGTGGAGTTATCCCATTTGATTGTCGGGGATGGTTATATCAGCGCTTCTGAAACGGCCAGTTTGCCGGAAGCAGGGGCCAAGACGGAAGAAGTCATCCTCAAAGTGAATAACCTTACCAAATACGGGCAGTATGAAGATATCAGCTTTTCCCTGAAAAAAGGCGAAATATTGGGGTTTGCCGGTCTTAGAGGCAGTGGGCGGACGGAAATCTTTAAAGGAATTGTCGGCATTGATCCGGCCGATGACGGTTCGATCACTATCAACAATGAAACAAAAAGACTGACCAGTCCGGTCGAAGCTTTTCAGAGCCGGATCTTATACCTGCCCGAGGACCGGGATAAAGAGGGTTTGGTCAATGGCTTAAGCGTGCGCGAAAATCTAACCCTGAATATAATGCCGCGCATTAGCCGGAAGACCATCATCAAACCGGCGAAAGAGAGGGACTACGTAACCCGGTTCATTGAACTGCTGAATATCAAGACCGCATCGCCGGAACAGACAGTCGACGAGCTGAGCGGCGGCAACAAACAAAAGGTTGTTGTCGGCAAAATAATGGCCGC
>CAYUNV010000138.1:6617-8756 GCA_964446265.1 uncultured Negativicutes bacterium
CATTGCGGCCAAAGAGGGCATTCTGGCCATCATCAAAACAACAATGAGAAAATCCTCCAGTGTGATCATAACCTCGCCTGGCATTGAAGACTTGATTGAAGTTTGTGATCGCATTTTAGTGCTTTATCAAGGAAGAATAGTGGCGGAATTTACCGCTGAAGAATTTGATGAAAAAGTCATTTACCATGCGCAGCAGGAAGAAAGGAAGGTCGCAAATGCCGCAGAAATCCAAAATCGCGATTTTTTGGCTGGATAACTTAATCTGGGTCATCGTAGCGCTGTTCTTTTTAGTGAACGTGTTTATAACTCCGTATTTCTTTTCGGTGAACAATATTATCAATATTTTTTATCATTCGGCTATCATGAGCATGTTGGTTTTGGCCGAGGGCATCATTTTGATTCTAGGCAAGATGGATTTATCCTTGGAAGGGATCTTGGTCTTCGCTCCGGGTGTCACCATGATCATGGCCACGAAGCTGATCCCGGGCGGGCTCAGCCCGGTATTGTGCATTGCCTTGACGCTGGTAATGGGCGGTTTGCTTGGCCTTTTTAACGGCTATTGCGTGACCAAAGTGGGGATTAATCCGTTTTTGCAGACCTTGTCACTCAATATTATGCTGCGGGGTTTCATCCTCTTTTTATTGCCGTTTTCCATCCATCCGTTGAGTGAGATCTATACCTTTGCCGGGAAAGCCAGACTGTTTGACGGCTTATTTCCGGTTGCCATCCCGTTGGTGATTTTGATTTTTGCCGTATTCCAATTTATGATGAAGTACACGACGTTTGGCCGAAAATTCATGGCGACGGGCGGAAATCCCCGGGCCAGCTTCATCTCCGGGATTAATACGGACCGCATCATTATTATGGGTTTCATCATCAGCGGCGTTCTAGCTGCCTTTGCCGGTTTGTTAGCGGCCGGCAAACAGGATTCCATTTCGAATGCCATGGGGCAAAATTTGCTGATGGTGGCTTTCGCCGGAGCGATCTTGGGCGGGACAAGCCTTGACGGCGGTAAGGGCACAATTATCGGTATGTTTGGCGGCGCCATTTTGCTGGCGATGATTACGAACTCCCTGAATCTGTTGGGCGTGAATGTAAGTCTGGTTTACGCAACCGAAGGAGCCTTGATTTTCCTGGCCATCCTGCTAGATAGGGTCAAGGTCAGGGTCAAAAATAACATATTACAGCAGAATAAAATGAAGGAGGTTTTAGAACATAAGAAAAACATGGCAGTATAGCCTGGTGAGTAAATTATATAAGGAGCGGATTATATTGAAAATGTCTTGGGTGAAGTTGGTAATTACAGTAGTTATGCTATCCTTTTTGCTGGTAGGCTGTGGTTCACAGCAGCCGAAACAAGTCGATACCCAGAAAAAACCGGTATTCGGCATGATAGTTAAGGATGTAAGCTCGCCTTACATTCAGGCTTTTATTCAGGGAGCTGAGGGCAAGGCCAAAGAACTCGGCGTTGAAATTGTGATCAAAGACGGTCAAGGCGATAGTGATAAAATTATGTCTCTGATGGACAATTTTATCACCCAAAAAGTGGATGGCTTTATCATGGCTGGCGGCATCGACTTAAAAGCCATTGTCCCGGGTGTTAAACGCTTAAATGATGCGAAGATTCCGGTCATGGCGCTGGATACTTCTCCTGAAGGCGGAAAAGTAGATATGTTTATCTCCTTCGACATAAAGGAATCCAGCAAGAAAGCGGCTGAAGCCTTCATAAAAGGGATTAAAGACCGCAACGGCGGTACCGTTCCTGCGGGAGTTGTAGTGGAAATAACCGGCGATTTGCGGGATATGTTTACCAAGGAAGCTTCCAGTGGCTTTAAAGCGGTGATTGATCAATATCCTCAGTTAACCATCGTGCAAGGGGAAGGGAAATGGAATAATACCGATTCCCATGACCGGACCAGCGATTTGCTGACGCGGTACGGAAAACAAATTTTGGGCATCTATGTTCAAACTCCGGATATCATGGGTATCGGCGTTGTATCGGCCATTGAAGCTGCCGGCTTGAATGCCAAAGATTTCGGCATTACCGGGATCTGCATTGGACCGGAAGGGATTGACCTGATTAAGAATAACAAGGTGCTGGCAATCGTGGAACAGCCTGCCAAGGCTTCCGCTGAACTG
>CAYUNV010000139.1:0-1016 GCA_964446265.1 uncultured Negativicutes bacterium
CGCAAATGACCGGTGAAGTGGCCCAAATGGGCTTAATGCCGTTATTTCAATTTGCTGCTTTTTTAAGTCTTAACTTAGGAATCATTAATCTTTTACCGGTTCCTATGTTGGATGGAGGACATTTTGTGGCCCTTGCTGTTGAAGGAGTACGCGGAAAGCCATTGAGTCCGGAAAAAATGAGAGTGATTCAAATGATTGGTTTTATTTTGTTGGTTTTACTGATGCTTTTGGCAACATTCAAAGATATTGTCCGATTAAAAATTCTATAAAGCAGGTGAAATACTGTAATGCTTCGAAAAAAAACTCGGTTATTACGGATTGGTAGAACTGAAGTTGGCGGACAAGCGCCCATTACCGTCCAGTCGATGACGAATACCAAAACAAATGATATCCCAGCGACCGTTGCTCAAATCAAACGTTTAGAGGCAGTTGGGTGTGACATTGTGCGAGTCGCTGTTCCGGATATGTCTGCTGCGCTGGCAATCGACAAAATAAAGGAACAAATCGATATCCCGTTAATTGCGGATATTCATTTTGACTATCGATTGGCGGTTGCCGCATTAGAACGGGGAGTCGATGCATTGCGGCTCAATCCCGGAAACATCGGCGATCCTGAACAAATCGCCGCCGTTATTCGAGAAGCGAAACATAGATCAGTACCAATACGAATCGGTGTCAATGCAGGATCTTTGGACAAACAGATCTTAGCAAAGTATAACGGACATCCGACGCCTGAGGGGTTAGTGGAAAGTGCGTTACACCATGTTCATTTATTAGAAAAAATGAATTTTTATGATATTAAAATTTCCTTAAAAGCCCATGATGTCCCCTTAACCATCAATTCTTACCGCCTTATGTCCGCTACAGTTGATTATCCACTGCATCTGGGAATTACTGAAGCAGGAACGGTTAATTCAGGAACTATAAAATCAGCGGTAGGAATTGGCGCGCTATTGGCAGAAGGGATTGGCGATACCATTCGCGTTTCATTAACGGGTGATCCGGTGGAAGAAGTC
>CAYUNV010000139.1:1026-4864 GCA_964446265.1 uncultured Negativicutes bacterium
AGTCAAGGTTGCCAATCAGATCTTAAAGGCACTTGACCTGAAAGAATATGGGCCCACGATTATTTCTTGCCCCACTTGCGGACGGTGTAACATTGACCTGCCGGCACTAGCTAATGAAGTGGAGAAAAGATTAGCAACGATCCGTAAACCGATTAAAGTCGCTGTGATGGGTTGTGTCGTAAATGGTCCAGGAGAAGCACGCGAGGCAGACATCGGTATTGCCGGAGGTAAAGGAGAAGGCCTGTTATTTCGCAAAGGTGAAATTATTTGTAAAGTTCCGGAAAATGAATTATTGCCGTTATTACTGGCAGAAATAGATAAACTCTCTGAGGAGGCCAATTAATATGATGCGAGTATCCTGTTTATATGCACCAACACTACGAGAAACACCGGCGGAAGCGGAAATTCCCAGCCACCAGCTTATGCTCCGCGCCGGAATGATCCGGAAAGCGGCGGGCGGTATTTACACCTATTTGCCGTTAGCCCTGCGGGTCCTAAAAAAAATTGAAACGATTGTTCGCGAAGAAATGAATCAAATCGATTCCCAAGAACTGCTTATGCCAATTATCCAACCTGCGGAAATTTGGCAAGAAACAGGCCGCTGGGATGTTTATGGTGAAGAAATGTTCCGGCTTCGTGACCGCCATAACCGGAATTTCTGTTTGGGGCCTACCCATGAAGAAATGATCACCACTCTTGTTCGCAGCGATGTTCGTTCTTACCGGCAGCTGCCCATATCGCTTTATCAAATTCAAAACAAGTACCGCGATGAGATCCGCCCACGTTTTGGATTGATGCGCGGCCGAGAATTCATCATGAAGGATGCTTATTCTTTTGACCGTGATGAAGATGGCTTGTCAATTAGTTATAACAAAATGTTTGATGCCTATACTAATGTTTTTACCCGCTGTGGCTTAAATTTCCGTCCGGTAGAAGCAGATTCCGGCGCGATCGGCGGCAGCGGTTCCCATGAATTTATGGTAATTGCGGATTCTGGCGAGGCTTCCATCGTCTATTGCCCGGCTTGTGATTATGGTGCAAATGTTGAAAAGGCGGAACTGCACCCCATTGTTCCGGTGGAAGAAGAAGCAGCTTTACCGTTGGAACTTAAAGATACCCCGCAAACAAAAACGATTGAAGCTGTGAGTGCGTACCTTAACATTCCTCCGCAAAAAACGATTAAAGCAATGGCCTATCAGAATGAAAACGGCTACGTTATTGCTTTAGTGCGCGGAGACCATGAAGTCAATGAAATTAAGCTCATTAATGCTCTTGGCTGCATCGATCTAACGTTGGCCAATGAAGAGAAAATCGTAGAGGAATTACAAAGCTCTGCCGGTTTTATCGGACCGGTTGGGTTGCAGGGTGCAACAATTGTTGCTGACAATACCGTAATGGAACTGGTTAATGCGGTTTGTGGCGCGAACCTTCCTGATAAACATTATATTCAAGTAAACCCTCGCCGTGATTTTAAAGCCGATATAACCACTGACATTCGTTTAATCCAGGAAAATGACCCTTGTCCAATTTGTGGCCAGTCAGTTAAAACAGCGCGCGGAATTGAAGTGGGGCAAGTGTTTAAATTACACACAAAATACAGTGAAGCTCTTCAAGCTACCTATTTAGATGAAAAAGGAAAAGAAATGCCAATGGTCATGGGTTGTTATGGGATCGGAGTCAGCCGTACTATGGCTGCGGCAATTGAACAGCATAACGATGAAAATGGTATCATATGGCCGGTTCCAATTGCGCCGTACCATGTTGTGATCATTCCAATAAATTCAAAAAATGAAGAGCAAATGCAACTGGCTGAAAAAATATGCAAAGAATTAACAGAGAATGACGTCGAAGCGATACTTGATGACCGGAACGAGCGCGCCGGGGTAAAATTCAAAGATGCTGACCTGATTGGTTATCCGCTAAAAATTGTTGTAGGGCCGAAAACGTTGCAGGAACAAATCCTTGAAGTAAAAGTGCGCCGTACAGGGGATGTAAATTTCCTCAATGTAGAAAACTATATTGAAAAAATCCAAGAACTATTAAAAACAGCATGTAAGTAAATAAGACTTAGACAAAGTACAAGTGTATAGGTATTGTTTTGCGAAAAAAATACGTGGTTTACAAAAGGTCGATATGCTAATATACTTATGCAGATTGACCTTTTTAACCACCAAAAGAACGAACTAATTAAGTGCTGTTGTAGGGAGAAATGAAAATGCATAATTATTGTATTGTACCAACAAAAACTGAACATTTTTGTTGCTTTGCAGATCAACTACCGATTGCAGCTAACTATAAAAAGATCATCCAACGCGGAACGATCACGAAGGTACGTATTGACTCAACTACATCTTCGTGGGAAATATTTATTGATGTTCAGCAACCAGTCCCAAAACAAATTTGGGACATTGCAGAACAACAACTTTGTCAAAATTGCGGATTGTCGTCAGTTTCCTTTTATCCCTGCGTTTGCAATATTTCTTTGGCCATTAAAGAAGATTGGCCGGATTTTGTGCAAAGCATCGCCGGTGAAAACGAAACGATAAAACAAATATTAATAAATGCCGACCGTAAGCTGGAAGAACAAGTCTTAACGGTCGAAGCCCATACTCCCTTATCCTTAGAATTATTAACGCAAAGAGGAATCCCTAATATAGTAAAGTCAGTACTCCGTGAGAAATATAAATTTGATGGGGAGATTCATTTTACGACGGCGCAAATGGTTCCTGAAACTCCTTCGGACGATGATTTCCTAACCGATGAGTATTTAGAAGCATTAAAAGATTGTTCTGTTGAACCCAAAAAACGGGAGACGGAAAAACCGGTTATTTTGGGGCGAAATATCAAATTAGAGCCGCAAGCGATTAATACAGTCCAAGATGAAAACCGCGATGTCGTGGTTGCGGGAGAAGTAGTAGCTTGTGAACCGCGTGATCTTCGTTCAGGACGATCTCTGTTATCCTTTGACGTTGTAGATAAAACAGACGGCATAAGCTGCAAACTGTTTATCGATAAAAAAGAAGAGTGTCAAAAACTTTCCGAAGCGATTAATATGGGAATGTTTATAAAAGTTAAAGGCACTGTGAAGTATGACAAGTTTTCTAATGAGTATGTCATGTACCCCGATAGTATTTGTCGGATGCAAACAGAAAGCCGCATTGATACAGCGGCTATTCCACGGGTAGAATTACACGCGCATACCCGGATGAGTACTTTGGATTCCGTTGTATCAATTAAAAAATTAATTAATACCGCCGCAAAATGGGGCCATCCTGCAATTGCAATTACTGATCACGGAGTGGTCCAAGCTTTTCCTGAAGCGCATGAAATTAGCAGCAAAGCCGGTATTAAAATTATTTATGGGATGGAAGCTTATCTTTTTACCGAAGAAGACAACCGCTCACGTCATATTATCCTATTGGCACGAAATAATATTGGATTACGTAACTTATACCGGATGGTATCCTTATCGCATTTGAAATACTACCACCGTACACCGAGACTGCCGAAAAATGTCATTGCCGAATATCGTGAGGGCTTAATGATAGGATCTGCCTGTGAAGCCGGGGAGTTAATCCATGCAATTGTTGACGGCGCTGATGATGCAAACCTACTAGAAATTGCCAAGTTTTACGACTATCTTGAAATTCAGCCGATTGCTAATAACGCTTTTTTAGTCCGGGAAGGCAAAGTTGCCAATGAAGAAGCCCTGCGTAACATCAATCGAAAAGTATGCGAGCTTGGCGCAATGCTGAATAAACCGGTTGTAGCCACGTGCGACGTACATTTTTTAGAACCTGAGGACGAAGTATACCGCCGTATCCTTATGGCCGGAAAA
>CAYUNV010000139.1:4874-8729 GCA_964446265.1 uncultured Negativicutes bacterium
TTGCTGATGCGGACCATCAACCGCCGCTTTATTTTCGTACAACCGAAGAGATGCTGGCTGAATTTTCGTATTTGGGTTCGGCAAAAGCAGAAGAGCTTGTTATTCATAACCCGCGTAATATTAGTGAACTCATAGAACCAATTAAACCGATTCCTGATGAAAAATTATATTCGCCCAAAATTCCTGGCGCCGAAAATCAAATCCGAACTATGGCCAACGAGCGGGCAGAATACTTATATGGTAATCCATTGCCGAAAATTGTTGCAGATCGTTTACAAATGGAATTAAATTCAATTATTAACAACGGTTTTGCGGTTCTATATCTGATTGCCCATAAATTAGTAAAAAAATCGTTGGACGATGGCTTTCTAGTCGGTTCCAGGGGATCGGTTGGTTCTTCTTTTGTGGCGACAATGACGAATATTACGGAGGTCAATCCTTTGCCGCCTCATTGGCGCTGTCCAAAGTGTAAATATACGGAATTTGTTACTGACGGCAGTTATGGAAGCGGCTTTGATTTACCGGATAAAGTTTGCCCGCATTGCCAAACTCCGCAAATTAAAGATGGTCATGACATTCCCTTTGCTGTATTTATGGGTTTTCATGGTGATAAAGTTCCTGATATTGATTTGAATTTTTCCGGAGAATACCAACCGGTCGCTCATAAATATACGGAAGAACTGTTTGGTAAAGACAACGTTTTTCGCGCAGGTACGATTGCTACCATAGCGGATAAAACGGCTTATGGATTTGTGAAAAACTATTTTTCCGATAAAGGGTTAGAACCGCGCAATGCTCATTTTACAAAATTAATCAGCGGTTGTTCCGGCGTTAAAAGAACGACCGGGCAGCACCCCGGAGGCATAATGGTTATTCCGCGTGATATGGATGTCCATCATTTTACTCCCATCCAACATCCGGCGGATGACAAAAATTCGGCAACAATTACGACCCATTTTGATTACCACTCGATAAGCAGTCGGTTGGTAAAATTGGATATTTTAGGCCATGATGACCCGACAGTAATCAAAATGTTGGAAGATTTAACGGGTATTGACCCAAAAACAATTCCACTGGATGACCCGGCGACATTGAGTTTGTTCCTTTCGCCTGACGCTTTAAACATTTCCGTGGAAGATCTTGGCAGTTCTGTGGGGACTTACGGGATTCCTGAATATGGAACTAAATTTGTTCGTCAAATGCTTGAAGATACCAAACCTAAAAAGTTTAGTGAATTAGTACGGATCAGTGGATT
This sequence comes from uncultured Negativicutes bacterium, assembly GCA_964446265.1. Classification (GTDB taxonomy): domain Bacteria; phylum Bacillota; class Negativicutes; order CTSoil-072; family CTSoil-072; genus CTSoil-072. Next base: position 6,130 of record CAYUNV010000139.1, read on the forward strand.
TTCCCATGGTACGGATGTGTGGTTGAATAATGCACAAGATTTAATACGCAATGGAACTGCTAAACTGTCCGAAGCAATTTCTGCCCGGGATGATATCATGATGTATTTAATCCATAAAGGGGTAGAACCGCAATTAGCGTTTAAAATTATGGAAGGCGTTCGCAAAGGAAAAGGAATTAAACCGGAGGATTGCAATAAAATAAGAGAAAAAAATGTTCCCGAATGGTACATTGAATCTTGTCAAAAAATAAAATATATGTTCCCTAAGGCGCATGCGGTAGCATATGTTATGATGGCTTTTCGCATAGCGTATTGCAAAGTTCATCATCCAATGGCTTTTTACGCAGCCTATTTTAGCATCCGGGCAACTGAATTCGATGCAGATTTGATTGTGAAAGGTGTCGAGGCCCTTAAAGAAAAACTTAAAGAATTTGAACAGAAGGGGAATATGTGCACAGCCAAAGAAAAAGCATTGCAAACGATCTGCGAAGTTGCGTTGGAAATGTATTTGCGCGGTTTTACCTTTAAAAATGTTAATCTTGATTTATCGGATGCCAAGCGGTTCCTTATCACCGCCGACCAAACCAGCCTTCTGCCTCCATTAGCATCATTACAAGGGCTTGGAGATGCAGCTGCAGCCAATATTGCTGATGCGCGAAAGGAAGCTGCGTTCTCATCCGTAGATGATTTACGACTGCGAGGCCGAGCATCAAAGACGGTGATCGATATTTTAAGAGGACATGGATGTTTGGAGCATCTGCCGGAAACTGCACAAATGTTATTGTTTGGCTAAATTTTTGCCTATGATTTCCATCTGCTCCCTGTTGTAAATCATATCTGAACGTGATACAATGGTAAAAGACGAATTGTGTTAGCAAAGTTATGAGAGTGGGTATATACCCACTCTTTCATCTTATTAATCAAAAGCTTGCGATACAATGCACGGTCCCCCTAAGGGATCGCCAGTATATTTATTTTATTTTATTCTTATTAGCAAAGAAAGGTGGTGTTTACTATGTTAAAAAAAGATATCGAGTTGTTGGTCGAAAAATTGGTTATTGAAATTATTGCCAATACTAATCTGGTATTGGTCGATGTCGAATATGTAAAGGAACATGAATGGTATTTACGCGTTTTTCTAGATAAGGAAGGTGGCCTGGATATTGAAGATTGCCAACAAGTGAGTTCAAAATTAGAAAAAAAATTGGATGAACTCGATCCTATTAAGGATAGTTATTATTTAGAAGTATCTTCACCAGGTCTGGAACGTCCATTAAAAAAAGAGAGGGATTTTCAACAAGAAATTGGCAATAAAATTATTGTTCATTTATATAGCGCCATAAATGGTGAAAAATCAATTATAGGTACATTGTTAGGATTTGAAAACAACCAGATAATGTTAGAAAAAAATGGCGAAAAAATCGTTATTCCGAGAGATAAGGCCTCACAGGTACGCTTGTATTTAGATTTTTAAATCGATATTGTTATAAATGAAATAGGAGGAATAATAAGTGAATATGGAATTTATGCAGGCATTTGAACAGTTGGGCAAAGAAAAAGGAATTGCGCCGGAAATTGTTTATGATGCCATTGAAGCGGCATTAATCTCAGCCTATAAAAGAAATTTTAGTTCAGCGCAAAATGTACGGGTTTCACTTGATAGACATACCGGTGATATTCATGTCTATGCATGTAAGACAGTTGTGGAAGAACCTAAGGATACCCGTACGGAAATTTCTCTTCAGGATGCCCGGGATATTGATTTCCGCTATGAGTTGGGTGATGTTGTTGACTTGGAAGTTACACCGAAAAACTTTGGACGGATCGCTGCCCAAACTGCAAAACAAGTTGTTGTTCAACGGATTCGCGAAGCAGAGCGGGGGATTATCTATGATGAATTTTCGAACCGCGAAAGCGATATCGTGACTGGGTTAGTCCAACGGATTGAACAAAAAAATGTCTATATTGACCTTGGGAAAGCAGAAGCAATTTTAACACCTTCCGAACAAATTCCCGGAGAAGTATACCGCTTCGGCGACCGCATAAAAACGTATATCATTGAAGTAAAAAAGACGACGAAAGGCCCGCAAATTTTGGTTTCGCGGACGCATCCCGGACTTTTGAAGCGCTTATTCGAATTGGAAGTTCCGGAAATTCATGACGGAATTGTCGAAATTAAGTCAGTAGCCCGTGAGCCAGGGTTACGTTCGAAAATTGCGGTTTATTCAAAAGACGAAAATGTAGATCCGGTAGGAGCCTGTGTTGGCCATAAAGGATCAAGGGTGCAAACGATCGTCAATGAACTTAAAGGTGAAAAAATTGACATTATTAAATGGAACATTGAAGCGGATAAATACATTGGCGGCGCGCTTAGCCCTGCTAAGGTTGTTTCCGTAACCATAAATGAAGCGGATAAAACATCAAAAGTAATTGTACCGGATTATCAATTGTCACTTGCCATTGGTAAAGAAGGACAAAATGCTCGTTTGGCGGCAAAACTTACCGGCTGGAAGATAGACATTAAAAGCGAATCGCAAGCACAAACTGCAATATAGGAGAAATAAAATATATGGTTAAGCAAAAAAAAATTCCTTTGCGTA
>CAYUNV010000140.1:0-8709 GCA_964446265.1 uncultured Negativicutes bacterium
TTTAGCGAAATGCATTTAGCCGTTTATGTTTCAAAGGAATTTATCTGAGAAAACGAGTATTTAGATTAGTATAATCGATTGGGAAGGGGATGGATAATTTGGTTGTTGACGCAATTGCTCTTCATGCAACGGATAATGTAGCCACCACGGTTCAAGATCTCGTGCCGGGCCAGACTGCGATGGTTCGGCTTAACCGGGATGTGCTGCAGATTGCCGTTCAAGAAAAGATCCCGTACGGGCATAAGTTTGCGCTTCGTTTTATTCCCAAAGGACAAGAAATACTTAAATACGGCGAAGTTATTGGACGGGCTACGGCAGATATTCAATCCGGCTGTCACGCTCATGTGCAGAACATCGAGAGTTTGCGCGGACGCGGCGATTTGCCGAAGGAGGGTTAATATGGAATTCATGGGGTATCGTCGCGCAGACGGCACCGTTGGAACCAGAAATTACGTGGGAGTTTTATCGGCCGTTGTATGCGTAAACGAAGTAGTGGAGAATATTGTTCGTCAAGTCCAGGGAACGGCGAGATTTACTCATCACCAGGGATGCTGCCAAACTCCGTTGGATATTGGCAAGGTGAACCATGCATTAATTGGACTGGGCCGCAATCCTAACCTTCATTCGGTTATTATTGTGAGTCTGGGATGCGAGAGTACCGATCTTTCCGGTGTTATTGATGGAATTCAAGCTAGCGGGAAACGGGTAGAGCATCTGGTAGTTCAAGAAATCGGCGGGGCAGTGAGAACGTCTGCGCAAGGAGTATTATTGGCTCAAGAAATGGTGCGGGAAGCTTCTTTGCAGCAGCGGGAGCCGTTTCCTATTAGTAAATTGGTATTAGGGATGAAATGCGGCAGCTCGGATACGACATCGGGACTAGTTCCGAATCCGGCAATTGGGGTAGCTTCGGACCTGCTGGTAGCAGCCGGCGGCGTCTCCATTCTGGGAGAAGTCACGGAATTCATAGGGGCTGAACATATCCTGGCGCGCCATGCCGTGAATGAAACGGTCGCAAAGCAAATTTTGCATTTGGTTGACCGTATGGAAAAGCGGGCAATGGCTGTGGGAGAAGACATTCGGGGCGGACAGCCGACCGGAGGCAATATAAAAGGCGGTTTGACAACGATTGAAGAAAAATCGCTCGGAGCGATTGCCAAAGCAGGATCTGCTCCCATTCAGGCAGTCTACGAGTATGGAGAACGTCCTACCGTGAGGGGATTGGTTGTGATGGATTCCCCGGGTCGGGAACCAGAAATCCTTACCGGCCTGGCAGCCGCCGGAGCGAATGTCATTGCTTTTGCTACCGGACGTGGAGCGCCGCAGGGATTTCCGTTTGTGCCTGTCCTCAAAATAACCGGCAGCCGCACGGCCGCCGAAAAAATGAGTGATCACATTGACATGAATTTAAGTGGAGTCATTGAAGGGACGGATACAATTCCTGATGCCGGCAAACGGATCCTTGATGAATTGGTGCGGGTTGCTTCAGGCGGTATGACAAAAGCGGAGATATCCGGGTATTCCAATGCCATGGATATTTTTATGTGGGGGCCGGTTATTTAAAAAAATGCTAAAGTGATGATGCCGATTATTCGATGCGACGTTAATATTTACATGGTACTGGATAAAACCTGACAAAAATCGTCCGACTCAGTCAACAATCCTGAGTCGGACGATTTTTGATTTTCAGTTATTTTGATTATACATTAGATTATACCATATTATTGACATATGACCAAAAAAGAGTATAATTAAAAAAGTGTAAAGGACATATGTCGATAACTTATGAGGTGAATGAAATATGCCTAGGCCTAGGAAATGGCGGAAAGTTTGTTGTTTGCCGGAAAGTAACCGGTTTGGGCCTCTTAACGCTCCGAGTAATCCAGATCATTTTATTGTCATGACGGTTGACGAATACGAGACGATCCGGTTAGTTGACTTAGAAGGGTTCACACAGGAAGAATGTGCTGAACAAATGAAAATCGCCCGTACAACCGTTCAACGAATCTATAACGATGCGAGAAAAAAATTGGCAGAAGTTTTAGTGAACGGAAAGGTATTGAGAATAGAGGGCGGAGATTATACTCTATGCGACGGCCATGAGAAATTTTGTGGATGTGGCGGTTGCCCCAAGCATCGATATGGCGAAAATTTATGAAATAGAATTAGCCAACGAATGGATATCTGTCATGAAGTAATCGCGAAATGTTTTTGAGGTTGCTACATTGTAAGATGTTTCTATTGTAAGGAGTGATAAAGTGCAGTGTGCATTGTGTAAAGCAAAAAAATGCATAAAGGGCCAAAATTGTGCCGGACTAACCGAACCAGATGTTGAGAATTCTTACAGTACCGAAGATCGGCGATTGCTTTCCGTGGCCGCTAATGTTGAAAGCCGTCATTATATGCAATTGTCACGGATAGAAGAAAGCGCCATACTAGCAAAAGAAATGGACTGTTCTGTTATTGGGGTGGCTTTTTGTATTGGATTGGCCAATGAAGCCGGCCACATTGCCCAATATTTCCAAAAATATTTTACGGTGCACTCCGTGTGCTGTAAAATATGCGGCGCCGATAAAGAGCAATTGGGATTAGCAAAAAGACAGGCAGATCAGACGGAAGTTATGTGCAATCCGGCAATACAAGCGAAAGTGTTAAATGACGCCGGCACGGAATTGAATTTTTCTGTTGGTTTGTGTATTGCGCACGAAATGATTTTCAACCGCTATTCCAATGCGCCGGTTGCTTCGCTGGTGGCAAAAGACCATCTATTAGCCCATAATCCGCTGGGGGCTGTCTATTCTGCCAATTGGCGTAAAATGAAATTAGGGATATAGATCTTTACCATAAATGAAGGAAAGAAAGAGGCGATGGTGTGAAAACAGAAGGAAAATGTGCGATGTGCAAGGTAGAAAAAGCAATTTGCCGGCAGAAAGACGGCTCTCATCCGGCTTTCTGCTCGACGGTTTTGTATCCGCCGGCCATTGAAAAAGCCGCTTGTGAATACGAAAAAAGTGGTATAAAATCATTTGCCTACAATGCATCCGTACAAGAAGCGGAATGTTATATTGACCGTGAGGCTGTTCCGTCCTATAAATATCCAGTAAAGCCCCGGGTTCAGGAAATCATTGAGTTTTCCAGAAAGATGGGATATCGTAAACTGGGTGTTGCTTTTTGCGGCGGACTTCATCGGGAGGCGGATATTTTTTGTAAAATCCTTGAAGACCATGGTTTTGAAGTGATTTCTGTTGTTTGCAAAGTTGGCGGAATTGACAAAGCCACGATTGGCATTCAAGAGAGCGAGAAAGTCCAGATCGGAAAATTCGAAAGCATGTGTAATCCGATCGCGCAAGCGGAAGTATTAAACGCAGCAGAAACAGAGTTCAATATTATAGTAGGGTTGTGCGTAGGCCATGATTCTCTCTTCATGAAATATTCGCAAGCCATGACCACGGTTTTTGTTGTAAAAGACAGGGTATTGGGTCACAATCCATTAGCAGCTGTATATAATTATCATTCGTATTACGAAAGATTTCAGCAGGACCGGATTAAAAAGGTGGATGTTGTTGAGCCTTCTTAATTGATATTTTTGGGGTGCATAGTTGGATTTAATGGCGCGTTCAATCGTTCTCATTATTGATATGTGACCAAAAAAGAGTATGATAAAAAAGTATAAAGAACATATGTCTATAACTCGATGAATTATAGATGCTGTTGAACATAACGAGTAAAGTATAATTTTTATCAAAACAAATAAAGGGAGATGGGATTTCACGATGGCTTGTCATGGAGCAAAAGATCCGCAACAGGAAGCGCAAGATCAAAAAATTAATCAGTTTTTGCAGCAAGTAAAGAACAAGATCGTGGTTATGAGTGGTAAGGGCGGCGTGGGAAAGAGCACAGTATCTGCGAATTTGGCTGTTTTCTTGAGCAATCAAGGATACAAGGTTGGTTTGCTGGATGTGGATGTGCATGGTCCGAGCATTGCCGGCCTTTTTGGGTTGAATGGGTTAAAGCTGAATATTGCTGACGACCAAATTCAGCCCTATTCATACACGGAGAATTTAAAGATTATGTCGATCCAAGGTTTGTTGGATCAGCCGGATTCGCCGCTGATTTGGCGCGGACCGGTGAAGATTGGCATTATACGCCAATTCCTGTCAGAAGTAAATTGGGGACCGCTGGATTATCTGATTATCGATAGTCCGCCTGGAACCGGCGATGAGCCGTTGACGGTCGCTCAGACAGTGACCGGTTGTCAGGCTGTTATTGTTACTACACCGCAAGAAATTGCATTAGCGGATGTACGCAAATCAATTAATTTTTGTCAGTTGGTTAAATTGCCGATTTTAGGAATTATTGAAAATATGAGCGGTTTTGTCTGCCCGGATTGCGGAAAGACGCATGATATATTCAAATCCGGTGGCGGCGAAAAGACAGCTGCTAAGTATAATATTCCGTTTCTAGGACGTCTCCCGATTGATCCCGGTGTGGCTGCTGCCGGCGATGCAGGCCAGAGTATCAACAGTTTAACCAGTCATACAAAAAATGAGATGCAGCATATCGTCGATCAATTGATCCAACAAGTGCCAAAAAAAGAGAAAGAGGATGATACTATTATGAAAATTGCTTTGCCCTCGCGTAACGATCGTATTGATGACCATTTTGGCCATTGCGAGTATTTCACCGTTTTCACCGTTGACAGCGCTAAAAAGGAAATCGTAAATCAAGAAGTTATTGAGTCTCCTGTTGGTTGCGGCTGCAAATCGAATATTGCTCAAACCCTTTCGGCGCTGGGAGTCAAAGTAATGCTCGCAGGCAACATGGGTGATGGGGCAGTCAATGTTTTACATAATTCGGGGATTGAAGTTTTGCGCGGCTGTTCGGGCGATGTGAAGGCTGTTGCTCTCAGTTGGCTTGAGGGGTCACTTACCGATTCCGGAGATTCTTGTGCGGCGCATGGCCATGAGTGCCATGGTTAATTAATCCATATTCTCTAAAAACCGGCATAACAATTCGGGTTGAGATTGTTATGCCGGTTTTTCATTATGTTGCAGTGAAGTTGATAAGGACTTTGGATGATTTTATCTTCATATAATAATGCAATTGTATCGGTGGATTTATCAATTAGAGCTAAGCCGGGAGAAAAAATGGAAAATATGAAAATGAATTTTTTAAGTTATAGTGATTTTTGAGGAGAATGATTAATGAATAAAACAGAGATAGAAAATAAAGGTCTCGATCAAGATTTTTTTGAGTTTTTATGCAATAGATACGCTGGCCACCACCCGTTTATGGAGACGTTGGGTATAAAAACGATTTACCTGGGGAAAGGGATAGCATGCATGCAAATGTGCCCTGCGCCTAACTTATCATCAGATGGCGGCAGAGTGCAGGGCGGAATTATTGCTACTTTGGCGGATTGTGTTATGGCAGCAGCGATTATAACTGCGACTGGCCGCTTTTATAGAACCGTGGATTTGAACATGAATTATTTGGCGCCCTGTTATGAAGAAACGGATCTGATAGCCGAAGCTCACGTCATCCATGCCGGTAAGACAATGGCACTAATTGAAGGCAGTTTATTTAATAAAGAAGGAAAGCTGATCGCGAAAAGCAGGGGAACATTTATTGGCGATAATAAATATCCACCAATTTGGGAATTTTAATTTTGTCCGCACTCTTTTCTACCCGTTTTATCACCCTCGTTGGCAGCGGCATCCGAATCTATCGCAAAGGCGCACCTTTCGGTGCGCCTAAACTTTTTAGTAATATAAAATATAGTTTTATCAAGCTTCATAGGGTATTATTTTACAATCATGACTGGTACGCTAGAGTAGGTGATCAGTTGGTGCGCCACACTGCCTACCAAAAGTTGATTAAAGCCACCTAAGCCTCTTGTGCCGGCGATAATTAAATACGCATTTTCTTTTTGGGCAAACTTGATGATTTCTTCGGCTGGATTTCCCAGTAAGACCTTAGTTTGAATATTGATCCCCTGCTCTTCACAGTATTTTTTTCCGTCTTTGATTTTTTCTGCATAGAATTTCTCGGGGTCTGTTGCCCAACCGACATCCATTCCTTCTATCAGTACGGTTGGTAAATGAAAAACAGAGACTAAAAAAATATTTGCCGCAAAGTCCTTGGCTAATCCCGCAGCCATTTCGAGAGCTTTTTTACTATCGGGGGATCCGTCATACGCCACAATAATTTTTTTATCAGCCAGCATAAAAGTATCCCTCCAGTTTCTTATTATTGTATTTCATGAAATGGGAAAACTTCTCACTTTGAATATACAATATTCAGAAAATACAAACAAGATGTGTTCGAAAAATAGTTTATTTAAATAGTAAAATATTGACTATTGCTTAAAACAGAAGTAATCTAAAAATAGATAAACAGACTTCAATGATTTTCAGTACAATGAGGATAAAACGAGGAGATGATACCGTGGCGGCAAGGAAGATCGGAGTTCTTGTGGGCAGTTTGCGTAAGGGATCATTCAGTCGAAAAATTGCTAAGGTTTTAATGGCATTAGCGCCGGCAGATTTCACAGCGGAAGAGATAGAAATTGGCCAACTTGCCATGTACAATCAAGATTTTGACGATGAAGGCACTCCGCCCAAAGATTGGATTGCTTTTCGTGAAATTGTGAAACAATATGATGCTATTCTCTTTGTAACGCCGGAGTATAACCGTTCCGTGCCTGCTGTTTTGAAAAATGCCCTTGACGTGGGATCAAGACCTTATGGGCAAAGTGTCTGGTCGGGAAAACCGGGAGCGGTGGTCAGTGTATCTCCAGGGGCATTGAGTGCGTTTGGTGCAAACCATCACTTGAGGCAATCTTTGGTGTTTTTGAATATACCTGCCATGCAGCAGCCCGAAGCCTATATCGGGAACGCCGCGAACCTATTTGATGAGAGCGGTGCCCTTGCCAATGAGGGGACGCGCGAATTTCTGCAAAAGTTTATGGAGGCATTTGCTGTTTGGATCAAAAAGAATTGTACCGAAGTATCATAAAATAATGAAGGATTCGAATTTTTCCTTCACTTCCCATGCTATAAATAATGCAGCCGCCTAATTTTTTAGGCGGCTGCATTATTTATAGCATTATTTTGTTACAGGTTGTTGTTGCATCATCGGACCGTTCCCGTAGCCAGGACATTTTCCTTGGCCTTGGCCAGGGCCCATCATTCCATGCCCTCTGCCCATGCCGGGACCGCCAACAAAACCGTTTTGCATCCGGTAGTTCATATGTTCTTGCATCCGGGCAATACGTTGATCTGCATCAGCTTGGGTCATAACTCCATCGGCAACATATTTCTGGAGAATTTGCTTTCGAATTTCCATCATTTGATTGTAAAGAGGAACTAATTCCTGTTTCTGGGCATCGGTAAGAGTGACTGATTGTGGTGCGACTTGCTGCGGTTGGACCGCAGGGGGAGCGGCATTAACCAGAGATACGGCAAACGCTAGAACCAATAGGGCAGAAAGGGCAATTGCGATTGTTTTTTTCATTTGTATAACCTCCATTTTCGTGTTTAGTAGAGGATCTCTTCTACAGTTTTTAGTATAAAAGAGAAGTGTCATGAAAGTATGTCGGAGTTGTAACAAAAGTGTAAAATCGCAACCGGAGAAAAATAACGGTTATGCATTGTTGGGTAATGGGAATTCTACCGTGAATTTTGTTCCTTCGCCTAACCGGCTGCTAACGGTTACGTTCGCTTTATGACGTTCGATAATTTGTTTCGCAATCGCCAAGCCCAAGCCGGCGCCGGTGTCGGTTCGCTGATGGGATTTATCGGCTTTATAAAAGCGTTCCCAAATATGGGGAAGATCTTCCTGCGCAATGCCAGTTCCTGTATCGGCGACAGCAAGTTCAATTGCTGAAGTGGTTTGTTTGATCGACACCGTAATGCTGCCTCCGGATGGCGTATGCTGAACAGCGTTGTCCAGAAAGATGAAGAGAAGCTGGGTTAATCGTTCGCCATTCCCTAAAATCAGCGGAACCGAATTTTCCGCTTCAAGGTGGAGCGTGATGCCTTTTTGTATCACTTTTTGCTGGAACATGTGCAACGCACCATCGGCAATGTCGGGTAAAGGAATGGGTTCTGTATGCCAGGCCGCTGTTTCGTTTTGCAGGCGGCTTAAATCCAAAAGATCTTTCACCAGATGTTCTAACCGGACAATCTCCTCCTGCATGTCGTGCAGGTGGTTTTTTACCTGGTTGGGTTCCGTGATGATCCCGTCCAACAATGCTTCGGTGTAACTTCGCAGAATGGTCAGAGGAGTCCGTAGTTCATGGGAAACGTTGGCGACAAATTCGCGGCGAAGTTGTTCGGCTTTTTCCAATTCCCCCATATAGTCGGATAGTTCCTGTGCTAATGAATTGATTGCACTGCCAAGTCGGCCAACTTCATCGCTGCTGTGCGGATTTATGCGAATGTTGTAGTCGCCTTTGGCCAGAGTTTCCGTTGCTGTTTCCATTTCTTTGAGCGGTTTCACAATGGTTTGTGTAAGCCGGTTTGCTATCAAGAAGGCAAAAAACAAGGCGATCAAACCGCCGGCGCCAATGTAATAATAGATGCGCTGCATAAAATCATTAATGCCGGTTACGGGAGCATTGAGAAGAACGGAACCGATTACAGTTCCGTCTGCTTGTTTGATTTGATCGGCCACAACCACCATCTTTTCGCCATACTCAGGCTGTTGCTT
>CAYUNV010000141.1:0-8168 GCA_964446265.1 uncultured Negativicutes bacterium
GATGTTGGCGACTCGGCTATGATTGTGGGTGGAACCGGAGTGGTGGTGGAACCGCAAAATTCCCTGGCCTTAGCCGCCGGTTGGGCCGAATTAATTGAAGCGGGTGCGGAATATCGGCAAGAACTTGGAAGTCAGGCTCGTACGAGAATTAGGAATGTATTTTCCATGGATGCGATTGCTGCAAGATATTGTGAAGTGTATAAGAAAGTTTTGTATGGACCGGTCCAAGTTGAATGGCCGGCAGAATAAATTAGCCAATTCCATGGCTATGGTTGAGCGAGTTTTCGCAAGGAAAAAGGGGGGGATGAGAAGTGGCAATCGCGCAGAAAACCAAAGTGTTGCATATTATCACTGGCCTAAACATAGGCGGCGCGGAAGTGATGCTTTTCAATCTTCTTCGCGAAATCGACCGGAAAAAATTTGATGTCATGGTGATTTCACTAACCGATCAAGGATGTCTTACTGAAAAAATCACGGCCTTGGATATTCGCGTAGTATCGTTAGGATTGCGCCGGATTTGGAAGCCTGCTTATCTGTTTCGTTTGTTTTCCTGGCTGCGTCAATATCGGCCGGATGTTGTTCAGACCTGGTTATATTCTTCGGACCTTATTGGCGGGGCAGCTGCGAAATTAACCGGCAGCATACCGGTAGTATGGGGGGTTCATCACAGCAGCCTTGATCCCAAAGTGACTTCAAACTCCATGATTTGGAAAGCAAAATTATGTGCGGCGCTATCCTCCTTCTTAGCCGCAAAGATCGTTTGTTGTTCGGATGCAACGGAGAAGTTTCATCGCAAGATCGGTTACAAAGCAAACAAACTCACTGTCATACACAATGGGTTTGATATAGAGATCTTCAAGCCGGATCCTGCGGCCAGAGAAGCAGTGCGGCAGGAAATTGGCATCAATGCGGAAACTGTTCTGATCGGTTTGGTCGGACGTTTCGACCCGCAAAAGGACCAGCATAATTTTATTCGGGCTGCTGGGCTGTTTCAGCGACAATATCCGGATGTGCGGTATTTATTATGCGGCAGCAAAATTACTTGGGATAATGATCAACTGGTGCAATGGCTTGATGAAGCCGGAATACGGGAAAAAGTCTATTTGCTGGGGCGCAGAGGGGATATTCCGCAGGTCATGGCTTCCTTGGATATTGCAGTTTCCGCATCAAACACCGAAGCGTTCCCACTGGTAGTCGGTGAAGCGATGGCGGCCGGTGTTCCCTGTGTGGTGACTGACGTGGGAGATTCCGGGCTCATTGTTGGTAATACGGGAAAGGTTGTCAAGCCGGAAGACCCTGAGACGCTGAGGTCAGCTTGGCAGGACATGATGACGTTGGGAACTGCAGGACGAACCCAACTGGGGGAGCAAGCTCGGAAACGTATTCAAGAACGCTTTACATTAGCGTTATGCGCTCGAAAATATGAAAATTTGTATTCCGCCATTGCAGCACGGAACGTCTGACGGGCCAGTTAGTATGAAAAGGAGGCTGGGACTATGGATCGCAAAATCGGAGTCGTTGGGCTGGGGTATGTCGGATTGCCGCTAGCAATTGCTTTTGCTAATCGATTTCCAGGAGTTATCGGTTTCGACGTCAATGCGGAAAAAGTGAAGAATTTGCAAGCTGGATTAGACATTACACGGGAATTGGAGAAAGAAGCATTGCAAAACAGCACATTGAAAATTACCTCAGACCTGGAAGACTTAAGGGGTGTTGACTTCTTTGTCGTTGCCGTGCCGACTCCTATTGGCAAAGCACACCATCCGGTTATGACGCCGCTGGTCAAAGCATCGCAAACCGTTGGCCGTGTTATGAGCCCCGGCGCCATCGTTGTCTATGAATCAACGGTTTATCCCGGTGTTACGGAAGAGTTATGCGGCCCTATACTGGAACAGTACTCCGGTTTGAAACGGGGCAAGGACTTCAAACTTGGATATTCGCCGGAGCGTATCAACCCCGGTGATAAAGAACATCGTCTGGAAACCATTGTGAAAATAGTATCGGGAGAAGATGAAGAAACTTTGGATATCGTAGCCTCAGTGTACGGTGCAATTGTTCATGCCGGCTTGCACAGGGCGGAAAGCATTAAAGTGGCAGAAGCGGCCAAAGTCATTGAAAACACGCAGCGGGATCTGAATATTGCCTTGATTAATGAACTGGCAATCATTTTCAATATGCTGAACATTCCTACGGATGCTGTTTTGACCGCAGCGTCGACTAAATGGAATTTTCTGCCTTTCAAGCCGGGCTTGGTTGGCGGCCACTGCATCGGCGTCGATCCGTACTACCTGTCATATAAGGCAGAGGAAATGGGTTATATTCCCCAAGTTATTCTGGCCGGACGCCGCATCAATGACCACATGGGCGAATATATCGCCCGCCAAACCGTGAAAGCAATGTTTGCCGCAAAACAAGATCCGTGCCGGGCAAAAGTTGCTGTGATGGGCCTGACTTTTAAGGAAAATGTGCCTGATCTCCGCAATAGCCGTGTTGCTGATATTATCCAGGAATTAAAGACGTATGGAATCTATGCAAAAGTCCATGATCCGTTGGCTGATGCTAAAGAAGCCTGGGAAGAGTACGGTGTGGAGCTTTGTGCGGATGAAGACCTGCAGCATCTGGACGCCATTGTTCTGGCAGTTTCTCATGATGCTTACGTACAAAATGGCAGTGCGGGGTTGTTGGAAAAATTACATGACGGTAAGGGTGTGATCGTGGATGTCAAATCAAAATTCAAAAGCAGTGACTTCCCAGCCGAAGTTGTTTACTGGAGCTTATAAGGAACTGCGTGAAACGTTGCGCGAAAAGCCGCGCAAATGGCTGGTTACCGGGGCGGCAGGTTTTATTGGATCAAACCTGTTGGAAACATTACTTTCGCTGGATCAGACGGTTGTTGGTTTGGATAACCTGTCTACCGGACACCGGCGTAATCTCTCTGATGTAATCAATGCGGTGGACCGGCGGCAAGCAGAGCGGTTCACTTTTATCGAAGGTGACATCTGTGACCTGGCTGTCTGCCAGTCGTGCTGTGAAGGAGTTGATATCGTTCTGCATCAAGCAGCCCTTGGCAGCGTCCCGCGTTCGATAGCCGATCCGATAACCACTAACCGGAGTAATATTGACGGGTTCTTGAATATGCTGGCGGCGGCAAGAGATGCTAAAGTCAAACGGTTTGTCTATGCTTCATCCAGCTCGGTTTATGGTGATCATCCCGGACTTCCGAAAGTCGAGTCTGTTACCGGGAACCTGTTATCGCCGTACGCGGTGACTAAGGCTGTGAACGAACTGTATGCCGGAGTATTTGGCAAAAATTATGGGTTGGAATGCATTGGGCTTCGATATTTCAATGTGTTTGGCCGCCGTCAGGACCCGGAAGGCGTTTATGCGGCAGTCATTCCCAAATGGGTGAGCAGCTTATTACGGGGTGAAACGGTTTTTATTAACGGTGACGGTGAGACCAGCCGGGACTTCTGTTACGTGGACAATGCAGTACAAGCCAACTTATTAGCTGGATGCACTGAGAACCGCAATGCCCTGGGGCAGGTATTCAATGTTGCATATGGAGCGAAGACGACACTGAATGAACTGTACGAATTCCTCCGAGAACGGGTATTCGAACATTTACCGACCGGATATGCAGAAAAACCGCACTATCGGGATTTTCGCCCCGGAGACGTTCGCCATTCTCTGGCCGATATCAGTAAGGCGCAGGAGCTTCTTGGGTATTCACCCACACATTCCGCGCAAAAAGGCCTCGATGAAGCGATTTCATGGTACATCACGCATTTGACATGAAAGCGTAAGGAGGTAAATGACATGGCGCGAGTTGTAATTATCGCCGGGTTTGCCCGCTCGCTGATCCATTTTCGGGGTGATATGATCCAAGAAATGACCAGGCTTGGCCATGAAGTAATCGGTATGGCACCGGAAGAAGGCCTCGAACCTGAAATGCGAGCGCTAGGAGCAAAATACCAACAGATTCCGCTGGCACGGCATGGCATGAACCCATTGCAAGATTTGTATACTCTCTTTTTTCTGGCAAAAAAATTGCGTGAACTCAAAGCGGATGTTGTGATTACCTATGCAGCGAAACCGATCATTTATGGGAATTTAGCCGCTATATTGGCAAATGTTAAAAATACGTACACGATGATTACCGGAATTGCGTATGCATTTATCGGACAGACTTGGAAACAGCGGTTGATTGCTCAATTTCTCATCCATTTATACCGGTATGTGGCGTCATACAATAAAGGCTTGATTTTCCAAAATAAAGACGATCTGGAACTGTTTCGAAAATTAAATATTGTAAAAGATGGTTATAAAACTACAGTTGTAAACGGATCTGGCGTCGATATTGACCAATTTGTATTTGCCGGTGATCCGCCGCAACCGCTATCATTTTTACTGATTGGCCGCCTTGTTTGGGCGAAAGGGATCGGAGAATTTGTTGAAGCAGCCCGGTTGTTGAAAAAACGGTATCCGCAAGTGCGGTTTCGAATTTTAGGTCCAATGGACAGTGATAATCACAATGCGATTACCAAAGAATGCGTTCGAAGCTGGCAAGAAGACCAACTTATCGAGTATCTCGGGGAGACAAACGATGTCCGCCCATATCTTGCGGAAGCCAGTGTATGCGTCCTTCCTTCCTATCGGGAAGGAACGCCGCGTTCCGTGCTGGAAGCGATGGCGATGGGGCGGCCGGTTATTACCACGGATGCTCCAGGCTGCCGGGAAACGGTAGTTGACGGCGTGAATGGTTACCTGGTTCCGGTTAAAGATGCTAATCGATTAGCGCTTGCCATGGAACGGTTTATACTGAACCCGGAATTGGTTCCGGTGATGGGAGCGAAGAGCCGCCAAATCGCTGTAGAAAAATATGATGTCCGCAAAGTTACACGTTCCATATTGCAGGCGATGGAGATGTTGTGCGTATGATAAAACGAACCTTTGATTGTTTGACCGCGCTGATGTTACTTATGGTATTGTCTCCTGTTCTCGTCATCGTTGCGTTGGTCGTGCGGATTAGCCTTGGATCTCCGGTCTTTTTCCGGCAACCGCGTCCCGGGTTGGGGGGCAAGGTTTTTGAAATTATAAAATTCCGCACGATGCTTGATAAATATGACAGTATGGGCAATCCGTTAAGTGATGAAGAGCGGGTTACAGTGGTGAGCAGGGTAGTTCGTGAATGGAGTTTGGACGAATTGCCGCAGTTGTTCAACGTGATAAATGGCGACATGAGTTTGGTAGGACCCCGGCCCCTGATCGTGGAATATTTAGCTTTTTATAATGCCGAACAGGCAAGAAGACATGAAGTATTGCCGGGGATCACCGGTTGGGCGCAAGTCAATGGCCGCAATGCGATTACCTGGGAAGAGAAGTTCGCGTTGGATGTTTGGTATGTCGATCACCAAAGTTTCTGGCTGGATCTCAAAATTCTTTGGCGAACACTGGTAAAGGTCCTTTGGCGGGCGGGAATCGACAGACCGGGTGGGGACAAGAAAACAGTGGGAAGCGAATACTTCAGAGGCTCCGGACATCCAGGCAATACGTAAAACGGAAAAAACTGGCGAGGGGGAGATGGACGTATGCGTAAGCTATTGATCATCGGTGCTGGGAACTTGGGGCGGGAAACATTTGAATGGGCGAAAGACATTCAGGAAATTGAAAAACGTTGGGATACGATCGGTTTTTTGGATGATGACATCCATAAACTGGATAAATATCATTTATCCAGCATGCTGATTGGAACCATCAAAGACCATATTCCAGATCCGGACTGCGAGTATATTTGCTCCGTTCAACGTCCGGAAATAAAGATGCCTATCTGTCGGCTATTTAAACAAAAAGGCGCCAAATTTACAAACATCATCCATCCGACAGTTATTATTGCCGACTACACGACAATCGGCGAAGGCGTGATCCTAACTCCCCAAGTAATTGTGTGTCCCAATGCAACGATTGGGGATCACGTGTTGATTGACTCCTTTTCCATTGTTGGGCATGACTCAACAGTAGAACAAGGCTGTACCATAAGCGATCAGTGCGACTTAATGGGGGCTGTGTATTTGGAACAGGAAGTTTTTATGGGCAGCGGTTCGCGAATTCTGCCCCAATTGCGGATTGGCAAGAACGCCAAAATTGGTACCGGCAGCGTTGTCATCCGGAATGTTCCGGCGAATATCAGTGTCTTTGGCAACCCGGCTAAACGAGTGGAATAATAGTAACGTTGCGAATGGGGGCGAAGAGTATGACACAACAAGAGTTTATCGGAAAATTGGGCGAAGCCTTGTTTGAACCGGCCGAAAACCTGACTTTGTCAACAGAGTTAAATGACTTGGACGGTTGGGATTCCTTAGGACGGCTGAGTATATCCGCTCTGTTTTATGAAACGTTTGGTGTGACGGTAGAAACCCAAAAGCTGAAAGGATGCAATACAATCGGTGATATCGTTAATTTTGTCAATGACAAATTAACATAAGCGTAATACCTGTCAGATGTCAATTAGGGGGAAGACGATATGAATTTGTTATTTTGCAGCGTAGGAGGATTCGTAGAATTAATTAACCAATTTAAAAAATCTGTGCAAAAAGATTCCAAGATTATTGCAGTAAGTAACACGAATACGGCACCGGCACTATATTTTGCCGATAAGCAATACCTAGTGCCTAATATTACAGATGAAGAATATATACCGGTCATTTTGGATATATGTGTAAAAAATGACATAAAGGCAGTCATGACCCTAATTGACCATGAGGTGGAAATTTTGGCGGCAACCAAAGAAAAATTTAAGGCAATCGGGGTCGAAGTTCTGACACCTGATTTGGAAACTGCAAGACTGTGTTACGATAAATACAAAATGTACGAATCCCTGAAACAAAAAGGGATAAAGACAATCACAACTTATAAAGATTTTGACGATTTTTCTAAGAGCTACAAAGAGAAAGAATGTGGTTTTCCTCTTTTTGTAAAACCACGGACCGGCAACGGCAGTATTGGAGCGAGAAAAATTGATGATTATGATGAATTAAAAACAATTTGCAACCGAGAAAACGATCTGATCATACAGGAGTTCATGGGTGGAGTTGAATCGGATGTTGATGTTTATATAGATACGATCAGCGGCAAGGTGGTCAGCATATTTGCCAAGGAGAAGCTGGCCAAGGCAATCGGGGGAACACTAAAAGGCATATCTTTTAAAGACGAAAAGCTCTATCGTGCAGTGGAATACGTTGCTGCTAATTTTAAATTTAACGGACCGACTGATATGGAGTTCTTTTATCAAAATGGCGAGTATTACCTGAGTGAAATCAATCCACGGTTTAGCGCGGCATATGGGCATGCATACGAGTGCGGGGTTGATTTTATCAAGCTCATTGTGAACAACCTGAATGGAAGAGAAAATGATGTTGAAATTGGAAATTATGAAGAAAACGTATTGATGATGAAATATTGGAACGTAGTAGTCAAGAAAAAAGGGGATTTCGCAAGGACGTATGAGGGCGTTTAAATACTTGAGTTGAAAGTACTGGATGTCTGAGGAGGGAGCAACCGTGAAGAATAGCGTATTGGAATATTTAGAAGATACTGTCCGGCGGTGCGGTGATAAGCCTGCGATTGTAGATGGGCCGCGCCAACTAAGCTTTAGCGAATTGCGGCAAGCCGGCAGGAATTTGGCGCTGAAACTGCTGCAGGGTTATTCTTCATTCCGCAATCCTGTCGCGGTTCTTTTACCGAAGAGCGCAGACAGCATCATTGCTTTTGTCGGCATCCTCTATAGCGGTAACTGCTACGCGCCGTTGGATGATAAGCTTCCCGCGCAGCGACTGGGAAAAATTCTGGGCAATCTACAGCCGGCAGCCGTGATCACGACGGCAGAATATATTGATCTATTGCTTTCGCTGAACATTGATGCATCGAAAATTATGTTGATTGAACAGGTTTACAAGGACCAGACGAACGAAGAAGACGGCCGGTTGGAGAAACTCTTGCAACAGGTTGTGGATGTGGATCCGGTTTACATCATCTATACCTCCGGTTCTACCGGCACGCCGAAGGGAGTAGCCGTCTCACACCGGGGTGTAATTGACTATATTGACTGGGCGATAGAATGTTTCTATGTTGATCAAAAAACTGTCATCGGCAGCCAATCGCCCTTTTTCTTC
>CAYUNV010000141.1:8178-8702 GCA_964446265.1 uncultured Negativicutes bacterium
TGCTTAGCTGCGGGGGCAACACTGGTCCTTATCCCCAAAACCTATTTTTCTTTCCCAGCCAAACTGATTGAGTATGTTAAGAATATGGAAATCAACTTTGTCTTTTGGGTGCCATCGGTGTTGATCAATGTAGCCAATGCCCAGATCCTCGACGAAATAATACCTTCTTCCTTGCAGAAAATCCTCTTTGCCGGTGAAGTAATGCCGAACAAGCAACTGAATTATTGGCGCAAAAAAATGCCGGGTTCATTATTTGCCAATCTTTATGGCCCTACCGAAATTACGGTTGATTGTACCTATTATATTGTCGAACGGGAATTTGCCGACCACGAACCTTTGCCGATCGGGATTCCTTGCCGTAACTCGGATATTTTGATCTTGAACGCGGAAAACCGGCAAGCAGCACCGATGGAAATGGGTGAATTGTGCGTCAGAGGAAGCTCATTGGCTCTCGGTTATTGGGATGATCATGAAAAAACGGCGGCTGCTTTCGTCCAAAATCCGCTGCACTCGCATTATCCGGA
>CAYUNV010000142.1:0-6564 GCA_964446265.1 uncultured Negativicutes bacterium
TGGGGAAATAGGCCTGGGAGGTGGTGACGCCCCATTTGAAGGCGCCGGCGTCGGCCTCGGCCTCGCCCATGAGGATTTTGAAAAGGGTGGTCTTGGCCAGGCCCTGCTCGCCGACGAAGGCGATCTTGTCGCCTTTTTCCACCCGGAAGGAGATGTCGTCCAGCACCTTTTCGCCGTCGACGCTCTTGGTGAGGCCCTCGACGGTGAGGAGCTGGTCGCCCGCCTCGCGGTCAGGCTTGAAGGCGATATAGGGGTATTTGCGGGAGGAGGGCTTGATGTCTTCGAGGGTGAGCTTCTCCAGCAGCTTTTTGCGGGAGGTGGCCTGCTTGGACTTGGAGGCGTTGGCGCTGAAGCGCTGGATGAAGGTCTGCAGCTCCTTCATCTTTTCCTCGGTTTTCTTGTTGGCCTCTTTGGCCAGCTTGAGGGCCAGCTCGCTAGACTCCAGCCAGAAGTCGTAGTTGCCGACGAAGAGCTGGATCTTGCCGAAGTCGATGTCGGCGATATGGGTGCAGACCTGGTTGAGGAAGTGACGGTCGTGGGAGACGACGATGACGGTGTTGGGGAAGCCGGCGAGGAAGTCCTCGAGCCACTGGATGGCCTCGATGTTGAGGTGGTTGGTGGGCTCGTCGAGGAGGAGGATGTCGGGGCTGCCGAACAGCGCCTGGGCGAGCAGGACGCGGACCTTTTCGTTGCCGCTGAGGTCGCGCATTTTCTGGCCGTGAAGCTCTTCGGGGATGCCGAGGCCGTTCAAGAGTTTGGCAGCCTCGGTCTCGGCGTCCCAGCCGTTCAGCTCGGCGAATTCGCCCTCCAGTTCCGACACCTTGAGTCCGTCCTCGTCGGAAAAATCGGGCTTGGCATAGAGGGCCTCTTTTTCCTCCATGATCTCATATAACCGGGCATGGCCCATGATTACCGTCTTCAGCACCGCAAAATCGTCAAACTCATAATGATTTTGCTTCAGGACAGCCAGCCGTTCTCCTGGTGAAACCTGCACACTGCCGGTACTTGGCTCGATTTCACCGGCCAGGATTTTCAGAAAGGTCGATTTGCCGGTGCCGTTCGCCCCAATCAAACCATAACAATTGCCGGGAGTAAATTTGATATCTACTTCTTTAAACAATACGCGTTTGCCGTAACTTAGACCTAAATTGCTTGTACTGATCAATCCAATATTCCGCCTTCCTCTTTATAGACGCTTGAGCGATTAAAAAAACAAAGCCGTCCGACAACGGCGGCTTATTATTCGGCATACCCATTAAGAATAACACAAGTCCAACCGTACGTCAAAAGAGTTTCCTGCTGAAGAGCAAGGTTATATGGCCACATATTTCTTTCAGGCGGACAAGGCGGCGGTTTCTGCAACACAATGGAGATTCTTTCTGAATGTACAATCTCCGAATAGGAAATAATGGATATAACGAGAATACTTTATTAGAATCGAAAGTGGAGGTGCGTATGGAATTCAATTTTACGCGTTATGAACCCAAAAAGAGGACTAGAGCTAAACAAGTTGAGCCTATGGCAGAAGTAAAGGCAAATGGGCGCATAATATTCAACAAACCCGCCGCAGCTCTGTTAGAAAGCAAACCCTATTGTATGCTGGCATATGACAAGGAAAACAAGGCAATCGGGCTTCTACCAATAGAGAACAAGGAACTTAATTCTTTTGCCATCCGCCATACCAATAGAGGTGCTTATGTCGGCGCCAAGAAGTTTTTAAAAGACACCGGCCTATTGCCGAGTGCCAATGTTGCCCACACCCCGGTAAAAGCAGGACAGTACGTAGCCTTAAAGCTATAGGGAGGGGCGGAGAGATTCCGCCCTTTTTGTTTCCATAAAAGTATCCCGCTCCTATCAATTATCGGATAGTAGCGGGATCTTATCGGGTAGTCCAGAAATTCTGTTTTCTACCATCGAGCATCATAGGGTTTAACTCGTGTTTTTTGGAACTATTTCCTACGCAGGCCATTAATAAGCTCTTTTTTCAGGCTACAAAGAACATTTGAAAGGTCGACTTTGATGGGATGCGGGTTAACCAGCCTGCGTGATTCGTCCCAGAGAGTTTTCAGTTCACGCGCGGTATATGCCTGAATAGCGGCGAGATTGGTAATCGGGGTGAGCCGTCTACCGCCTCGCATGACAAGGGACAGCATTTCTCGCATTTCATAACTCCCCGCCCTTAAAATCATCTTTTTCCATGGGTGGGTTTCGTCAGCCACTGTCAGGGTCTCTATCTCGCTAAGCGCCTCCTGTCTCAGAGTAATTAGGTCAACCTTAATTTTTTCTGTTGCCTTATCATAAATCCGATAGACGGCTTTTGTCCCCGGATTGGTAACTTTTTCAGGATTTTCCGAGATCTTCAGTTTGGGGATTTCATTGCCTGCCTTATCATATTCGGCGGCAAGCTTGTATACCCCGCCTAGGGCCGAACAACCATCGCCGGTAATAAGCTTCGTACCGACGCCCCATTCTGTGATTTTGGCGCCCTGTGTTTTAAGTTCTTGAATGAGATGCTCGTCAAGGTCATTGGAAGCACTGATAATCGCATTGGTAAACCCTTCGGAGTCCAACATACGCCGGGCTTCGCCGGAAAGGTAGGCGAGATCCCCGCTGTCTAAACGAATTCCGTAACGCGTCAGCTTAATGCCGCGGCTCTTAGCGAGTTGGAACGCTTTTATTGCGTTCGGCACACCCGACGTTAGCGTGTCATAGGTATCAACAATCAGTACGGCGTTTTCGGGATAAAGATCGATAAATCGTTCAAAAGCTTCAAGTTCGCTGGCGAACGACATGACCCAACTGTGAGCCATCGTCCCGACGACCTTTGCACCGAACATTTTTCCGGCGAGTACGTTAGATGTAGCGTCACACCCGCCGATTATTGCCGCCCGGGCGCCAAAAACACCTGCGTCCATGCCTTGGGCCCTGCGAAGGCCAAATTCCATCACTGGGTCGTCCTTGGCGGCCCAGCGAACCCGGCTCGCTTTCGTAGCAATAAGGCTTTCATGATTAAGAAAGGTTGAGAGCGCTGTTTCCACCAATTGCGCTTCGATACGACGCGCCTTTACAATGAAGAGCGGTTCACCGGGGAAGGCCACCGATCCTTCCGGCATCGTATAGACGTCACCTGTAAATTGAAACGATCGCAGATAGCGCAGAAAATCTTCCTGAAACCCGCCCAGTGTTTTGAGATATGCAATATCATCGGCGGTAAAAGAGAGGTTTTCCAAATAATCCAGGGCACGTTCGACGCCGGCAACAATCGTGTATGCACTCCCATAAGGATTTATGCGGTAAAACCTTTCAAACACCGTGATATCGTCGGCTTTACCGGTTTTATAATACCCCTGCATCATCCTGAGCTGATAGAGGTCGGTCAAAAGACCCAGGTTGTTAAACATTGGTTCTACCTCCACCTCGAATTTATAAAATTCCCGGAAAATATACCCCATACTGTCTTTAGCAGCAGTAATTAGCCCCGTTGTTGCCGGACACTTTCATTTATATTTTTTGAATAGCTTGAAATTAACATTTCGGCAACGGGACCATCCAACAAGTTACGGCGTAATGATGACGAATTTTAGATTGGGCGGTAGTGACATTTGACTAAGACTGAACATCCCGCTCGCTGGATGGAAACCGTGAAACTTGAACGAAGTGTAGCGCCAGCATTTTGGCAAAAACTAAGAATCAGATGCTGGTGCATTGTTGTCACCGTCTAATAATTCCTTGATATGTAAAGGCCCCACTGAAAAGCGGGGCCTGCGTTTTATGAATAGCGTGCAAGCATAGTTCTTCATCTGGCATTAAGGTTCTAATAGGTAACATAATTGTCTTATGTTACCTTGCCTTTTATTTATATCGATACTAATTATAATACATTTATCTCCTTTATTCGATATTTTTTTCTATAAGAAGGGGCCGTCGGCCTTTTTCCGGTGTTAAAGTTAGCCAAGAGACTGGCCGAAAATTGCTTCTCCTTTTATAGATTTAAGTTTATATAAATATTATCAAGTTCATCTCTGGTGATTCCTATGTATGTCAATGTTACGCTGGGAGCCGAATGGTTAAGTAATTTTTGGATTCTAGTTACATCTACTCCATTTTTATATGCCCAATACCCGAATGTTTTACGCAATGTGTGAGTACCAATTGCTTCCTTAATGCCGACAGCGCGTGCTGCTTTATTTATAATTCTATAAGCTTGTATTCGAGTTATGGGATGATCACCTTTTTTACTTTTAAACAACCACCCGCTAGTAATTTGAGCCTTTCCCAGGTACTCTTGTATGGCCTTTTTACATGTATCAGAAACTGGGAAATCTTTAGTTTTACCTGTTTTTTTTTCTCGGAGTATAATTCTATTTTTTTCCATTACATTATCTATAGTTAGTAACAATAAATCGGAAATTCGCAGACCACTATTAATACCTAAAACAAAAAGTAGATAATCGCGTAGATTACTATTCTTCAAAAAACGCTTAATACTATCAATTTGTTTTTTGCTTCGTATCGGCTCTACGTACTCCATTTAGATCATGTCCCCCTATAATGTTTCTTAATATATTTATTAATATACAATATGTTACTTAAAATTACAAAGAATTAATGCGTGTAATTAAAAAAACTTTCAACCCCTTATTTTAACTAGATTTGGTCGCACAATCATAATGTAACATAAGACAATTATGTTACATAGGGGGGTTCCGTGTTTGAGATTGGTTTATACGAAAGATTTAACTCCCGGAATGATTGTTGCTCGTGATGTGATATCGGAAGAGAAAGTTATTCTGATTGGAAAAGGGGTACGCCTATCGGAGTCACAAATAACAGCCCTTCAAAACTGGAATGTACCTTCGCTTTATATTGACGAGGACATAGATGATAATTCGATTAACATGAAGCTGACAAAGGCCTCCTTTGTGAAAGAATATGTAAAAACGGTCGAGATTATCGTCAGCGCCTTTGAACATATTAAATATTTTAAAGAAGTCCCGATCTTGCAAATGCACGAATTGGCCGACCAAAGGATAAAACTCTTGGTAAATACTATTGGCGTGCTCGAACACTTGCAAGAATTACGGTTACATAACGGCAATACCTTTCAACACTCGCTAAATGTTGCCATCTTATCAGGAATCTTGGGTAAATGGCTCAGCTATAAGGAAGTGGAACTGAAAAATCTTATTTTAGCTGGTTTGCTCCATGATATCGGGAAATTGTTTGTTCCTTTATCGATACTGGATAAACCCGACAAACTCTCTTCTGGCGAATTCGAAGTAGTGAAAAAACATCCGCAGGAAGGCTACCGGTTGGTAGTGGATTTGGATCAAATTCCCCAAAATGTAAAACTGGGTATCTTACAACACCATGAAAGGTTGGACAGGAGCGGTTACCCTTTCGGGCTTGCAGGCAATGAAATACATGATTACGCAAAGGTTATTGCTATTGCGGATATGTATGATGCCATGACATCGGACAGGCCATACCGCCGGAGAATGACGCCCCTGGTAGTTATAGAAGCAATATCAGAGCAAATGTATAGTAAGCTGGACACTACTTTATGCCTGACTTTTTTTGATAAAGTGAAAAATTATTTCCAAGGAAGCAATGTGCTTTTAAGTAATGGCCAAAGGGCAAAAATAATTATCTTAAATGATAGATTTTGGACAAAACCGGTTGTTTGCACTTTAAACGGGGCCGTGATAGATCTACAGAAAAAAGAAATTAGTATTTTAGATTTAATTGAAGAAGGTGAAGTAGCTATCAATTAAGGAGGATATTAATGCAACGGGTTTCGGCGCCGTTCCTGCAGCCAGGAACGATCGTAGCAAGCAAAGGCTATAAACTCGGACGGGCGGCTTTTAATCAGAGCTAAAACAATGCTTACCGGCGCGAATGTAATGAAGATACAAAATCTGGGCGTCAGGAGTAGGTTCCTGTGTAAAAGGTAATACCTCCACTCAATTTGGTAAATAAATTTTGTTGATTTATTTGGGGGTCGCCGATGATGCCAGTGCAGTAGTGAGAATTAGAAAGCAAATTCGCAAAAAAAATTGAGAAGATATGCCAAGTAATGGCATAGCAAAGAAGCCCTCCGGAAAATGAACAATAAGTCTGTCAGTGCGATAGATGGAGAAGGCATTTGTATAGTTATACACAAAAACCACAGCATCAGCTGTAGTTTTAGGATGGTCTAGCTTGTTGTCTATTTCCTAAGTTAGCAAAGTCTTCTTTACAGTTGCGCAAAATTGCGTTTACTACTTCGGGAGAGGATTTTCCACTTGTTTTTTTCACCCATATAAGTGTCTTAATGAGCTTTTGAAACCTTAAAATTTCTTCTGTGTTTCTCATGGTCATCATACCCCCAGGCAGGAAAATATGAAGTTTTTTTCTACAAAAAGTGCTATTATCCTTTCTGCGATTGTGGCAATCCCCTTGCCGAAAACGAGGGGATTTTTAAACTTATATATATGTTGATCTAAAAAAGGACCGGTGCGGTCCTTTTCGCTATAGAGCTTGTTCAACAGCAGCTTTCTTTGCCCAAAATTTTTTTGATAGTTA
>CAYUNV010000142.1:6574-8688 GCA_964446265.1 uncultured Negativicutes bacterium
TTTCTGCATCTAATCTGACCGCCAATTGTGAATAGGGCTTAATTATAAAGCGAATAACCTCCTTGACATTGCCACTAACTGCATTAACTAGTTACACGTCATTAGAGATACGGGTTCTATCGCTCTAATATATTGGAATATTCCCTTGCCGTTTTTTAGTTTTGTCCTGCTTTGGCAAAGTTACCGTAAGTACACCATCATTAAATTTTGCATTAATTTTATCATCCATAACGTTGTCTACATAGATACTCCTCTGAAATTGTCCATACCGTCTTTCTCTGCGAACATAGCTATCATCTTTCACTTCCTTGATCTCATCGCGTTTGGCAGAAATAGTTAGATACTGATTTTCATAATGTAAGGTGATATCGCCCTTTTTGACTCCTGGCAAGTCCGCTTCTACAATGTATTCGTTTTCAGTTTCCTGGAGGTCTATTCGGACGGCATTACCGATGTTTCCAAATGGGGTTATAAAATCATCATCGAAGAACCCATGCATAAGTTGATTAAAAATGTCTCGGGATGGCAAATTTCGGCTTTGAAACGGTACTAGTCCGAACATACAACTGTCTCCTTCCTTTTTTGTAATGTTTATATATTGTACTCCTCAAGGGCTTTTAGCCATAGCTGCAGCGCTCGGTAGGTTGGAATAACCTGGACATTCTAGCAGATATAATTGCGTAATACAAACGGGGCAGCCATAGTCTGCCCCGCTATTAATGGCCAAAAGTATTTTAAGGTCTACATCATCCCGTCCATACCGCCGCCAGGCATAGGTGGCGGTTCTTTCTTCGGCTTGTCGGCAACCAAGGTCTCGGTGGTAAGAACCATGGCGGCAATGCTAGCCGCATTTTGCAGGGCGGAGCGAGTTACTTTAACCGGATCGACGATACCGGCGGCAATCATGTCGGTGTACTCTTCCGTCAGAGCATTGAACCCAATTCCTTTGCCGGCTTTTTTGACGTTTTCAACAATGACCGAACCTTCGAGGCCGGCGTTGTTGGCTATCTGCCGCAACGGCTCTTCTACGGCGCGTTTTACGATGGCTACGCCGGTCGCTTCATCACCGGAAGCATCCACTTTGTCGAAAACAGGCAAAGCATCGATGAAGGCCGTGCCGCCGCCGGGGACAATCCCTTCCTCAACCGCGGCGCGTGTCGCGTTGAGCGCGTCTTCAATACGGAGTTTCTTTTCTTTCAGTTCTACCTCGGTTGCAGCGCCGACACGAATAACGGCGACTCCGCCAGCCAGCTTAGCCAAGCGTTCCTGCAGCTTTTCCTTATCGTAGTCGGAGGTAGTTTCCTCGATTTGTGCTTTGATCTGGTTAACACGGCCCTTGATTTTATCAGCGGAACCGGAGCCTTCGACAATCGTAGTTTCTTCCTTGGCTATGCGAACCAGCCGGGCCCGGCCAAGGTCGCTGATTTCGACGCTGTCCAGTTTGCGGCCAAGTTCCTCGGTGATCACGTTGCCGCCAGTCATGATAGCGATGTCTTCCAACATGGCCTTGCGGCGGTCGCCAAATCCAGGAGCCTTTACGGCAACGGCCCGGAAAGTGCCGCGAAGTTTATTGACAACAAGGGTGGCGAGCGCTTCGCCCTCAACATCTTCAGCAATGATCAAAAGTTCTTTGCCTTGTTTGACGACTTTTTCCAGCAGGGGAAGCAAGTCGGCGACCGCACCGATCTTGCGGTCGGTGATAAGGATGTAAGGCTCGTTGAGTACAGCCTCCATCTTGTCGACATCAGTAATCATGTGCGGCGATATGTAGCCACGGTCGAACTGCATGCCTTCCACGACCTCGAGGTCAGTACCCATCGTCTTGGATTCTTCAACGGTGATAACGCCGTCTTTGCCGACTTTCTCCATAGCTTCGGCGATCAACTTGCCGATTTCCGTATCAGACGCCGAAATCGAAGCAACCTGGGCAATGGCTTCCTGGGTCTCCACTTTTTTGGCGTCTTTCTTAATCTCGTCTACAAGCGCAGTGACTGCACGCTCGATGCCTTTCTTAATGATCATAGGGTTGGCGCCGGCAGCCACATTACGCATACCTTCATGAATCATGGCCTGAGCCAGCAAGGTGGCGGTGGTGGTTCCGTCCCCGGCAACGT
>CAYUNV010000143.1:0-8686 GCA_964446265.1 uncultured Negativicutes bacterium
GTGCTTACCGGCAAACCGGCTTTGGACTATGCTTTGTATGGCGGCGAAGATTATGAATTATTATTTACGATTCCACCTGCCCAAGCGGCACAACTGGGATCGACAGCCGCAGGCGTGCCTGTCACTGTGATCGGCGAAGTTGTGGATGCCGGTTGCGGTGTGATATTGATTGATAAAGAGGGACAAGAAAGGTTGCTGGAGCCCAAAGGCTATAATGCATTTCGCTGAGGAGGGAAGTCGAATGTTATTGATCTATACGAGTTCACCCGCAGAAACCCTTCAATTGGGGCAGATGATGGCAACGTTGTTGCGGCCTGGTGATGTTGTTTGTCTTACCGGTGACCTGGGAGCAGGAAAAACGCTGCTGACAAAGGGTCTTGCTGCTGGATTGGGTATAACAGAAGATGTGACCAGCCCAACGTTTACGGTATTACAGGTGTATGAAGCAAAAACGCCGGTATACCATTTTGACTTATACCGCTTGGAAAACGCGGAAGAGTTGGTGGATATTGGTTTTGATGAATTTGTTTTTGGTGGTGGTATTTCGATCATTGAATGGGCGGATAAGTTTTCCTATTGTATGCCGGAACAATATCTGCACGTTGCGATAACGCATGGGACAAGCCCCGAAACAAGGGCTATACAAATCCAGGCGCGGGGAACCCATTATGAAAGCCTGGTTGAGGAGTTGAAAAAAATTGCCGGTTCTTGCTTTAGAAACGTCGACACTGGTTTCTAGTGTGGCTTTGGTTACCGAAGAGACTCTTGTCGCCGAAGTGACCTTACAGACGAAACTGACACATTCCGAACGATTGATGCCGCATGTGTCAGCTATTTTGGAAATGGCGGATTTGACGCCAAAAGAAATATCCGCGATCGCGATTAGTATTGGGCCTGGATCTTTTACCGGACTTCGCATCGGCCTCGCAACCGCCAAGGCATTGTCATATGCGTTGCAGATACCGGTTGTCGGGGTCCCGACCTTGGATGCCTTGGCCTTTGGCTGCGCTTTCCCCGGCCTATATATATCGCCGTTGCTGGATGCGCAGAAAGGAAATGTGTACCAGGCTGTGTTTGAACAGACCGCTGCGGGGTTACAACAAATCATGGATACCCGTGTCATCGCTTGTGCGGCTGCGCTGGAGGAGTTAACGGGATTAGACCGTCCGGTTGTTGTCTTAGGGGAAGGGGCGATCTTGCATCGAAACGAAATTGCAGCGATGGGAAGAAATTTAATTTTGCCGTCGCCGCAATTAATTATTCCGCGCGCCAGCAGTGTAGGCCTTTTGGGCCAGCAGATGCGCAATAACGGTGTACAGCATGATGTCATGACAATGGAACCGCTTTATATCCGCCGGTCGGAAGCAGAGGTGCTTTGGGAACGGCGACAGGGAGCTCAGCCATGAACCCCGATTTGTTAGTCCGCCGTATGGAATGGAAGGATATCGATGCTGTTTTGCGGGTGGAAGAAACGGTTTTCACCACACCTTGGTCGCGGGAATCGTTTGAAACGGAAATTGCCGGTAATGACTTGGCCCGCTATTTTGTTGCTGTTGTTGACCGGCAAATTGTGGGTTATGCAGGCATGTGGATTGTTTTGGACGAAGCGCATGTGACGAATATCGCTGTCCTGCCTTCTTTTTGGGGGCAAGGAATTGGCAAGAAGCTGTTAACGGCATTAATCGATTGTGCCCGGTCACAGGGCGTGGTAAGCATGACACTGGAGGTAAGGCGGTCCAATGAACGGGCGCAACGTTTGTATTCCCATATGGGCTTTGCGGAAGGTGGCGTACGGGTCGGTTATTATTCAGACAATCAAGAAGATGCCTTAATCATGTGGCTGGAAAACTTATAGGTTTAATAAATTATGAAAAACAACAAAAGTATGAGGGATTATAGTGAACAAAGATAAGAAATTGATTTTAGCATTGGAAACAAGTTGTGATGAAACATCTGCCTCTGTAGTAGCGGATGGACGGGAAATTTTATCAAACGTTATTTCATCACAAATACCGGTGCATCAAAAATTCGGCGGGGTCGTACCGGAAATTGCTTCACGCAAACATATTGAGAATGTAATTCCTGTAGTCGACAAAGCGCTGAAAGACGCCGGTGTTACTTTGGCGGAAGTGGCGGCAGTGGGTGTAACTTACGGACCGGGGTTGGTTGGTGCGTTATTGGTGGGGATTGCGGCAGCCAAGGCATTGGCATTTGCTGCGCAGAAACCATTGATTGGCGTGAATCATTTAGAAGGACATATTTTTGCTAATTTTCTTGCCTACCGTGAATTGGAACCGCCGTTTTTGGCGCTGGTTGTTTCCGGCGGCCATACCTCATTGGTTCATGTACAGGAATATAATCAGTTTCACCTGCTGGGGCAAACTCGTGATGATGCAGCCGGTGAAGCATTCGATAAGGTAGCGCGTGTCATGGGACTGCCGTATCCCGGCGGACCACAGATCGATAAATTGGCTTTGACGGGCGATCCTGCGGCGATCCACTTTCCTCGGGCCTTATCAACCCATGGCAGCCACGAATTCAGTTTCAGCGGCTTGAAATCGGCCGTTCTGAACTACTTAAATACTGCGGCGCAACACCGGGAGACTGTCAATTATGCCGATGTGGCGGCCAGTTTCCAGGCGGCAGTGGTGGAGGTCCTGGCTGCAAAAACCGTGGAAGCGGCAAGAGAATGCGGTGTGGACAAAATTGTTGTATCCGGCGGCGTGGCAGCAAATTCTTGTTTGCAGTCGACTCTTTCACGGGAAGCGGTATCAGCCGGTTATGCTGTTTATTTTCCGCCGCCCGTTCTTTGTACCGACAATGCAGCGATGATTGCATCCCGCGCTTATTATAAATTTTTAGGTGGTTTTACTGCCGACTTGCATTTAAATGCAGTTCCCGGGCTCAAATTGTGATGAACTGCTAAGCAGGGGTTTTGAACAATAGGTTGTGCAGAAAAAAGATACTACAATTGTGGATACTGTGAACTAAATACGAAAAATGGGCTAAAAACTACGGTTAACCTGTTGGTAAGCCTGTGTATATTGTGGATAACTTGGTGGATAAGTATGATTGTTGTGTGAATAAACGGTGAAAAAGAGGTAAAATCGTTCGTAATTTACATTTTGGCTAAAGGATTTTATCAAAAGCCGGGGAATACATATAAAATTCCCGTGCATACTAAACAAATAATTCTATCAGGAGGATTACCATGAGCGTTGTTGGCGATGTTTGCCGTAAAATTACCCGGTTGCAGCCGGAGCAAATTGCTGTCATGGATTCAATCAGCGAGATTTTGGAATTTGCGGCAGATATTGCGCACTCACAAGTTACGCTGTATGCGCCCGCTCAACAAGACGGATTCTTGGTGATCATTGCCCAGGCTAAGCCGAATACAAGTTTTGTTCATCATAAAGTGAGTTTACTCGGCAGTACGGTGAGCGCTGCAGAGGAATCAATGGTTTGGCGCACCCTTGTATCCGGCGAACATATTTCCGGCCAGCGCGAATGGGCGTTGGGCATGGATGCTTTAGAAATGCAGACGTTTCCTTTATATGATCGGGCAGGAAACCGGATTGCTGTCGCCAGCTTCGAAGCCGGCGGCGACGAAGCATTGGCTGTTGGCTATAACATCCTTGTCGAAACCGCGTTCCAAATGCTTTCTATGCCAAGGATTGTGCCGAACGGCAAATCTTACAAACCGGTATCGGCCCATGACGGAATTATTATTATTGACGACCGGTCAAAGATTTTCTACGCGAATGATGCGGCCGCCAGCATTTACAAAGTTCTTGGATTAGGGCGGATTGTCGGTCGCCGTGTCTATGAACGGCATATGAATATGCAATTGGTGCAACAGGCTGCTTCCAAGGGAAAGCCGTGTGAAGCGGAACTGGAAGTAGGCAATCTTATGCTGCTGCAGCGGGCTGTTCCGATCATCCAGGCGGGTGGGAAGTTATCACGCACCGTTCTTATTGTTTCCGACATTACAGAAGTCAAGAAAAAAGAAAAAGAACTATTAATAAAATCAGCTGTAATCCAGGAAATTCATCACCGGGTAAAAAATAACCTACAAACGATTGCCAGTTTATTGCGGTTACAGGCTCGGCGCACAAAATCACCGGAAGTAAAGGCCGCCTTGAAAGAAAGCGTGAACCGCATCCTGAGCATTTCCGTTGTGCATGAGTTTTTATCGCAGCAGGATGCCGAATTTATTGATGTGGCGGAAGTGGCGAAGAATATACTGGATTTAGTCATCCAGAGCATGCTTGAGCCCGACTTCAACATTCAGACGGTGTTTAACGGTGAAACGGTGATCTTGCCGTCGGAGCAAGCAACCAGTTTGGCGTTAGTGATTAACGAACTGATTCAAAACTCGATTGAACACGGCTTTGTCGGCCGGCATGAAGGTGTAATAGGCGTTGATATTATTCAGGACGATAAAAATTATCGGATTGATATATATGACAATGGAATTGGTCTGCCGGAAGGATTTTCACCACAGTCGGTAAGCGGCAGTTTAGGTTTGCAGATCGTAAGGACCTTGGTGGAAACGGATCTTGGCGGGACTTTTCGTTTGTCTTCACAGGGCGGAACCAGGGCTTGTATTACGATCCCCCGCAAGAAGAAAGGAGAATAATCGATGGAAGCGTTACGAATCATCATTGCGGATAATGAGTCAATCATCCGCATGGACCTTAGGGAACTATTGGAAGAAGCGGGGCATGAAGTGATTGCCGAAGCGTCAGACGGTCTGCGGGCCGTGGAACTGACACGCAAATATCACCCGGATTTGGTCATTATGGATATCAAAATGCCGGAGATGGATGGCATTGCAGCCGCCAAAATTATTGCGAATGAAAAAATAGCTCCGGTATTGTTGCTGACGGCATACAGCCAAAAGGAAATTGTGGAAAAAGCGAAAGATTCCGGGGTGTTGGCTTATTTAGTCAAGCCGGTTAAAGAAGCGAACTTGTTTCCGGCGATGGAAATTGCTTTATCGCGGTTTCGGGAATTTGCTGATTTGGAAAAAGAACTGGAAGATATTAAAAATTCGCTGGAGACAAGAAAAATATTGGACCGGGCCAAGGGCATCCTTATGGATAGCCTTCATTTGACGGAGAGCGAGGCATTCCGCCGGATCCAACAATACAGCATGAGTAAACGTAAATCGATCCGTGAAGTAGCGGAAAGTATTGTAGACAGTGCTACCCGGAAAAAATAAGGGGCGATGGCCGTGGCAAACCGCCGAATACTCCGGCATGCAGTAACAGGGAAAAATTCGCTTCGGTTTTGGCCGGAGATCATTCATCCGGTGCGGGTGATTTGGAATTCCATTATTATTTTGTTGTGCCGTATCCTACCTTCTTTTGAAATGAAAAATTTTTTGTATCGTAGGTTGGGTGCAAAAATAGGGAAAAATGCTTCTGTAGGCTTTATGGTCATGTTTGATATTTTTTTCCCCGAACAGATTGAGATTGGCGAGAATGTGATTATTGGTTATAATACGACGTTGCTCGGCCATGAATTTTTAAAAGACGAGTGGCGGATTGGCAAAGTAGTGATTGAAAAAGACGTGCTGATTGGCGCGAATTGCACGTTATTACCGGGCATCGTAGTTGGCGAAGGCGC
Source organism: uncultured Negativicutes bacterium (assembly GCA_964446265.1). Lineage (GTDB taxonomy): Bacteria > Bacillota > Negativicutes > CTSoil-072 > CTSoil-072 > CTSoil-072. The sequence goes on from CAYUNV010000143.1 coordinate 5,632, forward strand.
TACGGTTTCGGCAATGTCCTTGGTAAATCGTGATATTCCGCCTTATTCTTTTTATGGCGGCGTTCCGGTGCGGGACTTAAACGGAAAAAAGGAAGAGAATTAACACAATGGCGGCAATCCTGATAAAACCTTGGCTTCTACTCTTAATTGTTGTTCTCAACCTATTAGGGACCGTTTGGGGCTTTTTCTGGTACGAAAACCAAATGGCAATCACTCCGTGGTATTTTTTGCCGTTCGTACCTGACTGTCCTTTGCATGCCTTTTTCTTTGCAATTTATGCCTATTGGCTGTTTACGGGAAATTCGCTGCGTGCAGGATGGCAGCAGGCTATAGCCTGGACTGCTGTGCTGGGCGGCATAAAATACGGGGTTTGGACGGTAGTGATATTAGGGCAATATTTTCTGGTGACAGGGCAGCCTCCTGCGGGGGATGATCTGCTTTTATTTGTCAGCCACGCCGGGATGTTGATACAGGGGCTGGCGTACCTCCGGTTTCTTCCTCCTTCGCCTATGCCGGCTGTTTTGGCCGTATTGTGGTTTTCCGTCAATGATTACTTTGATTATATTTGGGGAACCCTGCCGGCATTGCCGCTCAGCGGCCAGTTTTTGACGGCAGCGTACCTGGCGTTAATCATGACTGTAACGGTAATTGGAATTACAGTAATATTTTTCAAGAAAATCCGCGATCATTTTGCATGATAGCGGATTTTTTTCTAGTTTTACTTGTTTTTTTCACCTATTCCTCTTGCATTTTTCAGCAGAATTTTATATCATAAGTATGGAATTAGCACTCGATGTTGTTGAGTGCTAACAATAACATTACAATATAATAAACCATAAAGGGAGGTCATTTCAATGATTAAGCCGTTAGGCGACAGAGTGGTTATTAAAGTCCTTGAAAGAGAAGAGAAAACAAAAAGTGGTATCGTATTACCGGATACTGCCAAGGAAAAGCCGCAAGAAGGCAAAATCATCGCTGTTGGCACAGGTAAAGTCTTGGAAAATGGTCAACGTGTTCCGATGGATGTGAAAGTCGGCGACAGAGTAATTTTTTCAAAATATGCCGGTACGGAAGTAAAACTCGATGGTGTTGAATATTTGATTGTTAGCGATCGGGATGTTCTGGCTGTTGTTGAATAAAATATAACGTGATATAGGGAGGATTAACGATAATGGCAAAACAAATTCTGTTTGATGAAGAAGCACGCCGCGCTCTTGAAAAAGGGGTTAATGCACTGGCAAATGCCGTAAAGGTAACATTGGGACCGAAAGGTCGTAATGTAGTATTGGATAAAAAATTCGGCGCGCCTACGATTACCAATGATGGTGTGACAATCGCCCGCGATATCGATTTGGAAGACCCGTTTGAAAATATGGGCGCTCAACTGGTTAAAGAAGTAGCGACCAAAACAAACGATGTAGCCGGTGACGGTACAACGACTGCAACTTTGTTAGCCCAAGCTATGATCCATGAAGGAATGAGAAACGTAGCTGCCGGCGCCAATCCGATGATCTTGAAAAAAGGCATTGAGAAAGCGGTTAAAGTACTTGTTGAAGAAATCAAGAAAAATTCTGTTAAGGTCGAAACCAAAGCAGCGATTGCCCAAGTTGCATCGATCTCTGCTGCAGACGAAGAAATCGGCAGCCTGATTGCAGAAGCAATGGAAAAAGTCGGTAAAGACGGTGTTATCACGGTTGAAGAGTCCAAAACCATGGGCACTGACCTGGAAGTTGTAGAAGGAATGCTGTTTGACCGCGGCTACATTTCTCCGTACATGATTACTGACGCGGATAAAATGGAAGCAGTGTTAAACGATCCTTACATCTTGATTACGGACCGGAAAATCGGTGCCATTGCCGATTTGCTGCCGGTATTGGAAAAAGTGGTTCAGCAAGGCAAAGAGTTGCTGATCATTGCGGAAGACCTGGAAGGCGAAGCGCTCGCTACCCTGGTTGTGAATAAACTGCGTGGCACCTTTAAGGCTGTTGCCGTTAAAGCTCCTGGCTTCGGCGATCGTCGTAAAGCCATGCTGGAAGATATTGCGATTTTGACCGGCGGCGCGGTAATCACTGAAGATCTTGGCCGTAAATTAGACAGCGTAGAACTGGTTGATTTGGGCCGTGCCCGCCAGGTTCGGGTAAGCAAAGAAGAGACCACGATCGTTGATGGTGCTGGTCAACAGGATGCAATTAAAGCCCGTGTTGGTCAAATCAGAGCGCAAATCGAAGAAACTACTTCTGATTTCGATAAAGAAAAACTGCAAGAACGTCTTGCGAAACTGGCTGGCGGCGTAGCTGTTATCCAAGTTGGCGCTGCTACCGAAGTAGAGTTGAAAGAAAAGAAACTTCGCATCGAAGACGCTTTGAATGCAACTCGCGCTGCAGTAGAAGAAGGTATCGTAGCTGGTGGCGGGACAACCTTCATCGACATTCTCCCTGCATTGGATACAGTCAAAGTTACCGGCGACGAGAAAACCGGCGTAAACATTGTGAAGCGCGCAATTGAAGCTCCGGTACGGCAAATTGCCGACAATGCCGGCTTGGAAGGTTCCGTTGTTGTAGCGAATGTTAAGAAAGCCGGCAAGGGCATTGGCTTCAACGCCCTCACCGAAGAATATATTGACATGATCGCTGCTGGAATTGTTGACCCGGCAAAAGTTACCCGTTCTGCACTGCAGAATGCGGCCAGCATTGCGGCTATGGTATTGACTACGGAAACTCTTGTTGCTGACAAACCGGAAAAAGACGGTGGTGCTGGTATGGCCGGCATGGGCGGCATGGGTGGAATGGGCGGCATGGGCGGTATGGGCGGCATGATGTAATCTGAGCCATCCGGCCCAGTAAACATGCGGTTCTTGACAATCAATAATTGATTGATTGCCTTTTGGTTGCCGAAATTTCGTAAAAAAAGTAGAGGTTGTTCATGAGTTGAGAAAACTTGTGGGCAGCCTCTTTTGTTTTTGCTATACCTGCATTACGTTGTATGATATGATAAAGGGAATAGCTTCCTTTTGCCGAAATGTGTATAGGATGGTGAAAAGGAGAGACGGATATGA
>CAYUNV010000144.1:0-8539 GCA_964446265.1 uncultured Negativicutes bacterium
AAGCTAGTAAGGCCCCTTATAGACGATAAGGTTGATAGGCCAGGAGTGGAAGGCGTGTGAACGCTGCAGCGGACTGGTACTAATAGGCCGAGGACTTGACTTTATAAGCAGTGAACCCAATCTCTGCGAGCGAAAGCGAGCAAAGAGGTTGGTGTGAGTCGCTTAGTTCGAGCTAAGCGAGAACATCCTAAATGCGTAATTTTCTTCTGTGCCAGTTTTGAGGGAACATATAACATGTTACCTTATAATCCGGTGGCGATAGCTGTGGGGATCCACCTGTTCCCATACCGAACACAGTAGTTAAGCCCACATACGCCGAAAGTACTTGGCTGGAAACGGCCTGGGAGGATAGGTAGTCGCCGGTTAAACCAACAATGAGCATCCAGATTATTCTGGGTGCTTTTTGCTGTATGGATATAAGTGCAAGCCGGGTTTTCTAAAGTGATTGTTTTTCGCTATGATATAGATTAAGGTCTGGAGTTGCTATGTATTATTTTTCATTCATGATTTGTTATGCGGCATAAGCAGGAGGCTAGTATGGATTATAAGATTTGTGTAATTGCGCCATTTCTTAATTTGATGCGTACGGTTGAGGAAGTGGTAAACGAACGGGCAACTGAATTGCAAGGAAGTATTGATGTCGTTCTTGGCGATTCACAAGCAGGGGTTGAACTTGCGCGGCAAGCCGTGGAAAAAGGGGCGGAAGTGATTATCAGTCGTGGCGGAACGGCATTAGCAATCGCTTCGCAAATATCTGTTCCGGTTGTGCAGATTCAAGTTACTGCTCTTGATATTTTACATGGAATTAAACAGGCAGGTGTAAATCCTGATATCATTGGCATTACCGGATTTCGCAGTGTTATTTACGAATGTGAACGGTTAGCTGATTTGCTTGATATTCCGGTCCATGTCATTTCTTTGGATAATAAAGCGGAAGCCGCTGACAAAATTGCATTTGCTGCTGAAAATGGGATTAAGGTTGTCATTGGCGATGTTAATTCTGTGATTCTCGCCCACAAAGCGGGACTTGGCGGCTATGTGATTGAATCCGGAAAAGATGCTGTATATAAAGCAATAAAAGAAGCTGAACTGGTTGCGGATGTTCGACGAAGGGAACATGAACAGGCGGAAATTTTACGGACGATCGTGAATTCTTCCACAGATGGTATCGTGGCTATTGATAAAGAAAAACGGATTACTTTTTTTAATCCTGCCGCTTCTGATATTTTTGGGGTCAACCGGGTAAATGCCATTGGTCGTTTTGTGAAGGATGTAATACCAAATACCCGCTTGCCGGAAGTCGTTGCCGATGGGTCTGCTGGATCGGCGGAAATCCAGCATGTTGGGCATAGAGTCATTGCGACGAAACGAATACCGATTCAAATTAAAGGGAAAGTAGTAGGGGCCATTGCTAATTTTCAGGATGTCACCCAATTACAACAATTTGAACAGACAATCCGACAAAAATTGCATGAAAGTGGTCTGGTGGCAAAAGTAGGGTTTGAACAGATCGTTGGAAATTCTGCTGCGCTGAAAACCGTTAAACAACAGGCACGGCGGTATGCTGCATCAGGATCTACCGTTCTTATCATGGGTGAATCGGGCACGGGCAAGGAACTGTTCGCGCAAAGTATCCATAAATTAAGCTCGCGCAGCCAGAACCCTTTTGTCGCTATTAATTGTGCTGCTTTGCCGGAAACATTGTTAGAAAGTGAACTAATGGGGTATGAGGAAGGCGCTTTTACCGGCGCTAAAAAAGGTGGAAAGCAAGGCTTATTTGAATTGGCGCATCGCGGTACTATATTCCTTGATGAAATTGGGGAATTGACTTTGCCGTTGCAGGCAGGATTGTTGCGGGTTTTGCAGGAAAAAGAAGTTTTGCGGTTAGGCGGGCATAAAATGATCCCGGTCGATGTTCGCGTGGTTGCTGCGACAAATCAAAATTTGGCGGAACTTGTGTCGCAAAAAAAATTCCGGGCCGATTTGTATTACCGACTTAATATTTTGCAACTGCAGCTTCCGCCGCTGCGCCAGCGCACGGGAGATATCCCTTTGTTGGCGGAACATTTTTTGACTCGGCTTAACAGCAAAAATCCAATCGGCAAAAAAATAAGTATGCGGGCTTTGAAATTTATGGAAACACTTCCTTGGCTGGGAAATGTGAGGGAATTGGCTAATGTTTTGGAGAGGGCCAGTGTTCTAACGGATAGCGAAGAAATCGATATGGATATAATGCAAGAAATCTGTCGTAATGACGTATCCTCCGTTAATTTCGGGGTGAGCAAAAATGGAACGAACAAAATGGATAGGATTGAACATGGTAATCTTGAAAAAATGGAGAGGGAAACCATTGAACAGATATTACAGGAAGAACAGTTTAACATCATGCGTACAGCAAAACGGTTAGGGATTAGCCGGACGACGTTATGGCGCAGGATGCAGAAATGGAATAGTTAAACAACTGCACACTTGGTTACAAACTGAAACATTACGTTTCTTTTTGTAACCAAGTTTTTTTATGCAACAATATGAATGCCCGTGATTTCGGGACTTACCGTCTTGGCATAGATCTTGCTTCTATATAAAAAGTGCAGGACCAAGAAAGGGGATTTTCATGGAGCTTTTATCACGTAATTTAGTAAAAAGTAATTTTTCTTTCCCACAGGATATCGAAGTACAGCTTGTACGGGAAGACCTGCCGGAAAGAGTCATTCAATTTGGTGAAGGAAATTTTTTGCGGGCTTTTGTTGACTGGATGTTTCATCAATTAAATAAACAAGGAAAGTTTAATGGCCGGGTTGTGATCGTTCAGCCGCTCGCGAACGGGATCGTTGACAAGCTTAACCAGCAAGACGGACTCTATACGTTGCTGCTGCGGGGATTACAAGATGGCAAGGTCCAGGAACGGAAAGAGGTAATCAGCTCCGTCAGCAGAGGTATCAATCCGTATGAGGACTGGAACGGCTATCTGGCTTGTGCGGAAAACCCCGATATTGAATTCGCAATTTCCAATACGACGGAAGCGGGTATTGTGTACGAACCTAATGATTCGTTAACAATGACGCCGCCTAGCTCTTTTCCCGGAAAATTGACCGCTTATCTGTATCATCGCTATCAACATTTTAACGGTGATCCCCAAAAAGGGATGGCCATTATTCCGTGTGAGCTTATTGACAAAAATGGTGACAAACTAAAAGAGTCGATTTTGAAAATTGCCGCTTCCTGGAATTTGCCAGAAGGCTTTAAGCTCTGGATTGAACAGCATAATTCGTTTCATAATTCGCTAGTGGACCGGGTTGTGACCGGCTATCCCAAAGATGAGGTTGCAGCGCTCCGGGCCCACTTGGGCTATGAAGACCAGATGCTCGATACAGGTGAACTATTTCATTTGTGGGTGATTGAAGGATCGGAGGAGTTGGCGAAACGGCTGCCGTTTACAGAGGTTGGCCTCAATGTGGTTTGGACAACTGATATGACTCCTTACCGGACCAGAAAAGTCCGCATCTTAAACGGCGCCCACACTTCTTCCGTGCCGGCAGCGTTTTTATACAACCTGGAGACGGTTGGTGAAATGATGGATGATGAAATCATGGGCCAATATGTACGAAAAATTGTCTACGAAGAAATTATTCCGTCAGTAAATCTAGATAAGAAAATGCTGCAAGAGTTTGCCGATGCTGTGGTCGAGAGGTTCCGCAACCCATTTATTAAGCATTATCTTATTAGTATTTTGCTTAATTCTTCCTCGAAGTTCAAGGCCAGAGTGCTGCCTTCCATATTGGAATATAAGGAGCTAAATGGCAAGCTGCCGAATTTATTAACCTTTTCACTGGCTGCTTTGATCGCCGTTTATTGGAAAGGGACAATTGAAGGAACTGAAATGCGAGCCCAAAGAGACAATGGGGAATTTATCATGAAAGATGATTTAGCAGCATTGGAATTTTTTGCTTCTGTATGGAGCCAATACGACGGCAGCCAGGCTGCGGCCTTCAAACTAGCGGAAGCGGTTCTCGGAAACAGTGTTCTTTGGGATCAAGATTTGAACCGGATTAGCGGTTTGACCGAAAAAACCGCTGAATATTTGCATCGGATTACGAATAATGGAATACGAGCAACCATTACCGGGCTGGTCGGAGGTGGCCAAGGTTGTCCCTGCTAAAAATCCATGACAATGATAATGTAGCTGTTGCGTTAAAAGATATAACAACAGGCGAAACAATTTTGTGTGGTTCAACAGCAATCACAGCCGCTGAAGATATTGCCCAAGGACATAAAATCGCGTTGATTGACTTGGAACCAGGCCAAAATATCATGAAATACGGTTTCCCGATCGGCCATGCGATTCAGAAAATCCTAGCCGGCCAATGGGTCCATGCCCATAATATTAAAACCAACTTAGGGGAACTATTGGAATACTCGTATGAGCCAAATTGTCCGCCAGTTACAGGCGGACAATGCCAGTCTAATTTTCAAGGCTATCGGCGCAAGAATGGCACAGTAGGAGTCCGCAATGAAATTTGGGTCATCCCGACCGTGAGTTGTGTCAATCGGACGGCGCAACTGCTGGCAAATTGGGGCAATGACAAGGTTAAAACACAAGGCAACGTAGAGGGTGCATTTGCGTTTACCCATCCTTACGGTTGCTCGCAATTAGGCGGAGACCACCAGGCGACGCAACGCATCTTAGCCGCTTTGATCAATCATCCTAATGCCGGCGGTATTTTGGTAGTTGGATTGGGTTGTGAAAACAATCATATTGGCGAATTTAAAAAGGTACTCGGCGATTATGATCCGGAGCGGGTGAAATTTTTAAATGCGCAGGACGTTGAAGATGAGATCGCTGCCGGCAAAGAGTTGATGGAAGAATTAATAGGCTATGCCGGTCAATTTCAACGGGAAAGTTGCCCTGCTTCTGAATTGGTGATCGGCTTAAAATGCGGTGGCTCGGATGGATTTTCCGGCATTACTGCGAATCCGCTTCTAGGATCGTTTTCCGACCAATTAATCGCCTGCGGGGGCAGTACCGTTTTGTCGGAAGTGCCGGAAATGTTTGGGGCTGAAACAATTTTAATGAACCGGGCGCGGGATAAAGAAGTATTTGCGAAGATTGTGGCGTTGATTAATGATTTTAAAGCCTATTTTATGTCTTACAATCAACCGGTTTACGAAAATCCGTCACCGGGAAATAAAAAAGGCGGAATTTCCACGCTGGAAGAAAAATCGCTGGGTTGTACGCAAAAAGGCGGCCGGGCCATTGTTACTGACGTGCTGGGCTACGGAGAAACCATACAGTCTAAAGGCCTTAATCTTTTGAATGGGCCGGGCAATGACGCGGTAGCGTCAACGGCCTTAGCCGCTGCCGGCTGCCATATGGTACTCTTTACGACGGGCCGGGGAACTCCCTTAGGAACAGCAGTGCCTACGGTTAAAGTAGCGACAAACAGTGATCTATTCCGGCGCAAGCCGCATTGGATGGATTTTAATGCCGGCGAACTGTTAGCCGGAACATCCATGGAAGAAATGACCGGGAATTTTTTTGCCTATGTTTTAGAGATCGCTTCCGGGCGGCCGACTAATACCGAAGAAATGGGCTTTCGCGAAATTGCGATTTTTAAAAACGGTGTGACGTTGTAGTTTCATCAGAGAGTCGAATAAAAGGGGGATTTTGCATATCTATGGAAGCAGTTCGTTTGCAATCACCGGGGAATATTGGTATTGAACAAATTCCGTCTGCAAAACGGAAAGAAAATGAAGTATTAATTAAAGTCCGCAGTTTAGGCATATGCGGTTCGGATATCGGAGCTTATATGGGAATCAACCCGTTGGTATCGTATCCGCGCATCATCGGCCATGAAGTAGCCGGTGAAGTGGTAGAAGTTCCGGAAAATGAGACGGAGTTAGCCGTAGGCGACCACGTTGTTTTGGAACCGTATGTATATTGCGGCAATTGTTATCCTTGCAATAACGAACGGACCAATTGCTGTGAAAATTTAACGGTATTAGGGGTACATATCGATGGTGCGATGGCGGAATATTTTTCACATCCCCGGCATTTAGTCCATAAAGTCCCCCAAGATATACCTTGGAATTTATTGGCGATGGTTGAGCCGTTAACCATTTCGATGCATGCGGTTCATCGTTCCCGCGTGAAGAAAGGCGAACACGTTGTCATTACCGGCTCCGGTCCGATCGGATTGTTGGCAGCGCAGTATGTTTTGGCGCTGGAAGCGGTACCTATCGTTGTTGACCTAGTGCAAGAACGTCTTGAGTTTGCAAAGCAATTAGGCGTACAGCATGTTGTAAATTTACAACAAGGGGATCCGGTTGAAGCGATAAAAACGATTACCGGGGGCAGAATGGCGGAAGTGGTTATTGAGGCTTCAGGCAATGCGGCCGCGGTTCGCAACACGATTGATTATGTATCTTATGCCGGCAGAATTGCCCTTGTTGGCTGGCCGAAAAACGAAATTTCGCTGCCCACAGCAATGTTTACCAAGAAAGAATTGGATATTGTCGGATCCCGCAACAGTTATCACGCTTTTCCGGAAAGCATTAAACTGATCGCCGAGAAAAAAGTGGATGTTGCAGCCGTAATCAGCAAGACGATTTCGTTTGCAGAGGTTCCGGCCCTGGTGAGCGATATTGCGGCTAATCCCGGAAACTATCTAAAGGTAATTGCCTTGTTATAGTAATGATAAATGTAGACTTACTTCAGGTGGAGTTTAACACTCCATCTGAAGTTTAGTCGAATTTACTTCCGAGCTACAGCCTGTTGATCCCCGTCCTAAGAGAGCGGGGTCCCTGTGCCCTGTGGGTATTACAGGCTGTGATGAGGATAAATATTAATCTTATGAGTTGATTGAGATGGTTGCTGTTTCAAAGGGGGGGATAGCGGGAAGTTGCATTTTGGTATCTTCTGTTATGGGGTTCCTGGACTTATGATGGTATAATGACTTATTAAGGAGCGTGTTGTAAAGTATGGCGGGAAGTACAAAAAACGAGCTTGTCAAAAAGGCGATGGATAAAGCACAGAAAAAGCTTGTCCCCTTTGTCCTGATTATGTACATTATGGCTTTTTTGGATCGGGCAAACATTGGATTTGCGAAACAGGCTTTTCAGTTGGACACCGGTGTCAGCGATGCGGCGTTTGCCTTGGGAGCAGGGATCTTTTTCCTTGGCTATGCAGTGTTTGAAGTACCGAGCAATATCATTCTGCACCATGTAGGTGCAAGAGCTTGGTTATCCCGGATTATGGTTACCTGGGGCATTGTGTCTGCCGGGTTTGCCTGGGTATCAACAGAGAATCAATTTTTAGTACTGCGGGTTTTATTAGGTATTGCGGAAGCAGGGTTTATGCCGGCAATTGTTTATTACTTTACAAAATGGTTTACAGAAGACCGCCGCAGCACGGTTATGGGGCTTTTCTGGCTTGGGCCGCCTCTGGCTTTCATTTTCGGCTCTCCGTTGTCCGGTATCCTGTTAGAACTGAATGGGGTTCTTGGATTTAAAGGCTGGCAGTGGATGTTCTTGGTAGAGGGTCTCTTAGCAGCAGTTATCGGTGTATGGACGTATTGGTATATTGTGAATAAGCCGGAAGATGCAAAATGGTTATCCTCCGATGAGAAAAATGCGTTAAATATTGCATTAAATGAAGAAAATGCGGCTAAACCGCAAGTAAAAGTTGGTCCGATTGAGGTTTTGTGTAATCCCAAAGTATTGTTCTTAGCTCTGATCTGTTTTATGATTCAAGTCAGCAATTATGGTTTGAATTTCTATCTGCCAACTCACGTGGCGGGTTTATTAGGGAAGAAAGTAGGCCTGGAAGTTGGAATAATCAGCGCTATCCCTTGGGTGTTCGCGTTAGCCGCTACGGTTCTTCTGCCGCGTTATTCCGATAAAACAGGCAACCGGGGCGCGTTAGCCGCGATGATCATCGGCATGGCCGGTGTGGGCTTTATTGTTTCTGCTACAGGCAGTCCGTTGCTGGGAATTGCCGCATTATGTGTTGTAGCTTGCGGGAACTTGGCTTGCCAGCCGATCTTCTGGACCTTGCCCAGCCGGTTTTTGACCGGTGTGGCAGCGGCCAGCGGGATTGCCTTTATTAACTCCATGGGTAACTTGGGCGGCTTCCTCGCACCGAATTTGCGCGTGTGGGCGGAGCAGACTTTCCATAGCCCGGCAGCAGGCTTGTATGCAATAGCAGTATCCGGTTTCCTTGCTGCGGCATTGCTGTTGATTTCTATTCCTCTTGGTATTGGCCGCAATATTAAAAAAGAAACGATGAATAACAGCAACGTTGGTTAAAAAATTCAGAAACACATGGTACGATTTTTTGGTTTTACTTTATATTGCAAGGGTGGTTACAATAAGCCACTCTTGCAATCACTATGAAGCGTATTTTCAATAACGTTAGTATGGAGATGAAAGAATGCAATCACTTGACTTAAGCAAATTTCCAACGATTGAGCTGCCGCGTTTTGTGAGGATTAAACAGCATTTTAACCGCCAAAAAGTTGAAGATATTCCGGCTGAAGTCCGC
>CAYUNV010000145.1:0-6060 GCA_964446265.1 uncultured Negativicutes bacterium
GCGCAAATTGGCAATGGCTCTTTTTATGCTCTGCTCGTCAAGGGCATTGAGCAATATCCGCCGGACCGGCTTGTCATTATCGACATACTCCAGCACCTCATCAATCAAAAGTTGCCCCTCGCGGTCCGGGTCACCGGCATGGACTATTTCCGTCGCCTCGCCAATCAGCTTCTTGACCACGCTGAATTGCTTCTGGCAAGAAGCCGCCACCAGCAGTTTCCAGGTCGCGGGGATGATAGGCAGATCTTCCATCCGCCATTTTTCATATTTGGCATCATATTCGCCCGGCTCGGCCTGGCGCAGAATATGCCCGAACCCCCAGGTAATCACCCCGGCGCCGGTGGTGATATACCCCTCATGGCGGCGGATTGGCCCGGGCAGGCATTTGGCGATCTCCGCCCCCATACTGGGTTTTTCCGCAATATATAATATCAAGGTTGCTACCCCTCAATCGCAAAAAAATGAGAACCCTGCAATTGCAGGATTCTGTCTGCACAATTATATTATTTTCTTGCAACACAGGTAAAATCCTGCAAAATCATCCATCACCGAATCTAAAAGCATCGTCAGACCCTGTGAATATGATCATAAGTTGGTCAGAGTTGGAACCACAAAATGACCAAGAAACATTAAAGGACCCGCGTAAAACGCGGGTCCTGGTTTTTAGTATTTTTAGCGCTGGAAGCATAAGTGGCACAATTTCCCCTCGCAAACGGTTTTGAAGTTGGCGATTCGAATTCCGCCTCGTTTTCACCAGTACCCTATAGTCTAGTGAATCTAAGGGTTCACTGGATTTCTTGTTTTTTTCAGTCCATCAAATCCATGTCATTTTACCCAGTTCTTTTAAGTAAACGTTCCGCAAATCGTTCCGCAAAAAACCTAACGCCTTTTTATCAAGAACTAACATAAATAACTGCGTTGAAACAACTTATTCATCATCTGTATGATCACAATTAGGAGGCCGCAAGTTTTCGCGGTTTGGAACATAAGTTCTTCGTGACTGGTAGTTTGCCCTATTTTCATTATTAACAGCAACCAATAAAGAAAATAATAGTTGGATAATTCGATACGAGCACAGAAGACTGCAACAAAAAGAAAACAGCCAGGGATAAATAAACCACCAGGGGGGCGTTACTGAGGGAGGATTAGAAGTAACAAGCAACACGATGGATAATAGTAGTACTACTAAATTAGCTAACGCTGCTGCACGTATATAAGACATTAATAGGTGGTCTGCGTTTTGTGAGTAGATTAAACGCATAATCTTTGAATTTACTACTGATAATATCGCTCCAATCATCGTACCAATAAAACCCAAAGAAATTCCAGACAATGTAAGCGAGATATTAAGCCATTCAGGCAATTTTCTAATTATAAGATTGTCCGGAGTTTCTTTCGCATATAGGTAATACAATGCTAGAATTATTATTGGTGTGATAAATGGGTAGTACTTTTCAAAACTTCGTTCACCCATATATTTCGCCTCTTAATCTTGGTTAGTCCGGGGTAAAGTTAGCCTTCGCTGTGAATAAGCAATAGCAAGTTCCTCGAAAATCCGGGTCGACGAAATGAACCGGCTCTGGTCCATTTGAAAATTGAGCCATTCCTGAAGAACGCCATTAATTAGATCGACTTCTTCCAAAGGACTTTCTTCGTCTGAACTTCCATTCACAATCAGCTTATCAACTGCATCAGTCGGGATCAACCGATTTGCCGCATTGACCAGGGCACTATGGGCGTGGTGAAGGAACGTTTTTTGTGGTCCGCGAGAAGGAATTTTAAGTGTAAGTTCCGCCTGGATAGGATATTCCTGATCACTAGCCAAAGTATTTGCTAAACTAATTATGTTCGAAAGGGTCTCGTTATCGCCGATATTATCTCGAATATCTGATCGTCTTGTATTTGTTATCCGCAAGGTGATAGAGTGGTGAAAATGATGTTGAAGGGCTCTTTGTAACTGATCTTCACGAGTAATAATCTGCAGTTCAATTTGCGGCTCCCGGTCAGTTTGGTTCATGCTATTAAAAAACAATTGAAGCGCTGACGCTGGTACTCCCCCACGGTTTCTCTGCAAGACAAGGTAGTTAAGATTAGGATCATACAAGGCGGTCGTGTCTTCTGCGATATATTCATCATCGCCTAGCTGTAAAGGAGTTAGTTCTGCCCTTGTCGAGGTAGTTACTCCTGGTACATCAGGGCGAATACGGTCAAAAACTAATTCCCACAAAGGAAAGTTGAAGGGTGCTCCTCCTCTCTGGGGCTGAAAGTGTGAGTGATATCGTATTTGTCCAAGTCGGATGGAATGACCGGCTTTATAAGGGACTAATCGTGATGAAAAAGGGATTTGATCCAGGTAGTTTATGTAAGGCATTAAACTCACTTGTGTTGTGGGATCTTCCTCCATGCAAGGCTTAAAATAGTCGAAACGAATCTTTTTGGTCGACATTATTTTACCCCTTTTCTCTACATTATTATGTCTAAATATTTTCGCCGATACGTACACGAGCAAAAGAAGAAGACACAGCCTTCGTATAAAGTGCCGTGTCTAAGCTATGAATCCCGTCTCATTGTTGGAATAATTCGACATAGTTGTTGAAGTCCCTGCACATATCCGTAATTCTACAACCTATTTCCAACAGAGCAAGTGGCCCTCTCCAGTGTTCCGACAAGTATACCATATGCCTATACCCCACGGTCGATCTCATACTTGTGGCTGTCCGTCCACGTCAGGTCGGCAAACTTCAGCATTCGCCTTTAGCATAAGTCGCCGAGCTTGCCGCCATCTCTTGATTTAACTAACGACGCGGGTTACGAAACACAGTATTACCAGTCTGGCTCTAATTTCCTTCTCTCAGTGTCCGATAGATTTCTTCCATAAAAACATTTGTAATGCGTTCACGTAGTTCGCCATTTCCCAAAAGTAACGTATAAAAATCCACATTCTGCTCGTATCCCGCAACAAGGGCATCAGAAACGCTGTCCTCATAGGTAAATTTGAAGTCGGAAAGCGGGTTGTTTTTGGCGCTCGCCTTCAGCCTCTCGTCCCGAAGCAGTAAGTCGCGAATCTGCAACGCCGACTTCGAAGCCACACCTGATTCGTATTTGTTGCCGTATATGGCGTTTATCTCGTCTATGATAACGGAGAGTATTTTTAGCTGCTGTATTTCCGGCTCGGCCGCTTTCGGCTTTTTCATTTTGACTTCAGGTTTGGACTCAATGCCCGGGTTTGTATTGACCGAGCTTTGCTTCTGCTCGAAGTCGCTCACCGTTATCTTGTCGGCAATATCAAAGTCATTACCGCCCCTAACTTCGATTTCTTTCACCAGATAGGAAAGAAAGTTGTACCGCTTATGCAAGTCCACGTTTTCATAGCAGGTTGCCTGGATAAGGAAACAGTAGGACTTCAGAAAACGGCGGATAGTTGTGCGGATAGCGCCCTGATCCTGAACTGGCTTTTTCCTAACCTCCTGCAGGGATCTATCCAGAAGCGACCACATCCGTGCCTTTTCCTTTGAGGTACGCTTCGGCAGGTAGAGCAGGACGTTAAACTCGTCTATATTGCTTTCGCTGAGGATGTCATAACGTTCGATTTCTTGCTCCAATTCCCGTATATCGGACGGGGAAACGGTTTGGAACAACTCCGTG
Organism: uncultured Negativicutes bacterium; assembly: GCA_964446265.1. Lineage (GTDB taxonomy): Bacteria > Bacillota > Negativicutes > CTSoil-072 > CTSoil-072 > CTSoil-072. Next base: position 3,646 of record CAYUNV010000145.1, read on the forward strand.
TCCTCGTAATACGGCGTGAACGCATTTTGGATATCCGCATACTCATTCTTGAAATCCAGCACAAATGACCTTTTGTCATAAGGCGGGCAAATTCTGTTGAGCCGTGACAAGGTCTGCACTGCTGAAACACCTTTCAGCTTCTTGTCAACATACATCGCTACCAGCTTCGGCTGATCAAAGCCAGTCTGGTACTTATTCGCCACCAGCAGGACTTGGTAGATACTTTTGTCAAATTCCTCGCGTAGCGCTTCTTCGCTGAAACCATTCATAGAAGCCTCGGTGTACGCTGTGCCGTTTACCGTTACCTTGCCGGAAAATGCTACGAGGGCACGAATGTTCGTGTAACCGCGCGACTCAATATATCGCTCGAATTCATTTTTATATTTGACCGCCGCTTCACGCGATGACGTAACCACCATAGCTTTCGCCTTGCCGCCGAGGGAAAGCGCAACGTTACGCCGGAAATGCTCAATGATGATTTCGATCTTTTGCGAGATGTTGGTATCGTGCAGATCGATAAAGCGTGCAATTTTCCGTTTGGCGGCAATTGACTGCAATTCCGGGTCTTCCTCAATTGCTTTGTTCAAGGTAAAGTAGGTTTTCCAGGTCACATAGTTATCAAGCACATTGAGTATATATCCTTCCTCAATGGCTTGCCGCATGGTATAGAGGTCGAAAGCCACCTTTTTACCCTTGTCGTTCAGCGTACCGAAAAGTTGTATCGTGCCAGGCTTTGGCGTTGCGGTAAACGCAATCATAGACACGTTCGGCTGCTTACCACTCTTCTGTATCTCCTCAACAATTCTATCTTCAACGGTCTTCTCGTCGTCGTCGTCCAGACCGGCATCGTCTGTGCCATCAAGTTTTACTCGCTGTGCCTCGCCCCCGGCCAATGTTGTAGTAACCGCCTGCATAAGCGTTCCTTCGGTCGAGGAGTGCGCCTCATCAATCAGAACGGCAAATGTCTTATCTTTCAGCCCGCCGAGCAAATTATTATCCATGATGTAATAAAACTTATGCACCGTTGTAACGATGATTTTCGTGTTACCACGGAGTGCAGTGGCCAAATCGCTCGAATCGCAATCATTGTCCATAACCTTTAACTGGCCGCTTTTATGTTCTATCCCCGTGACTGCGTCCTGTAACTGGCGGTCAACAATTATGCGGTCGGTTATGATAATAATGTTGCTGAAAACATTTTTATCACTTACATCGTGTAGGGAAGCGAGGATGTGGGCAAGCCATGCGATAGTATTCGTTTTACCTGAACCTGCCGAGTGTTCAATCAGATAATTGCAGCTAGTGCGGTTCTGGCGAATATCCGTCGTCAGCTTTTCGATAGCTCGAAGCTGGTGAAAGCGTGGGAATATCAGTGCTTCCGTTGGTGTGACTTTGCCGGTATCCGGATTTTTCTTCTCTTTTTTTTCGATAAAAACGAAACGCTCAATCAGAAGAGCGATTTTATCCCTTGTCCATATGCCCTCCCACATATAGGAAACGTTAATGCCGTTCTCGTTGTGGGGGTTCCCTTTGCCTACCGAATAGGGTTTCTCCTCGGCTTTAGGCCGGCCAAGATTAAACGGCATGAAGAGGGATGACGTACCTTTTAGCTGTGTACAAAAATATACTTCGTTTAAGTCCATAGCGAACGCCGCGAAAACACCGCTTTTGAATTTGAATAGGCGGGTAGTGTAGTCGCGTCGTTGCTTGTACTGATTTATTGCGTCTTCATGGGTTTGGCCGGAGGTGTTGCATTTGAGTTCCACTGTAAAAATCGCCAGCCCGTTGAGAAACAATACAAGGTCGATACGCTCGCCCTCTTTGTGCCAAACCTCTTCCATAACCGAAAGAACATTCTTTTTGTAGAGTTCGGTTTGCTTGGGGTTGTATGAGGTGGCGGGGCGGCGGTACATGAGTTCTATCTTCACGCCGTTGTCGAACTCCACGCCGTTCTTGAACACATCGACAAGGCTGCGGCCTTTCTTGTTTATTTCCTGATTGATATAGTTTATAATGGTTTTCTCCGTCCTGTCGCCGTAAAACTTGCGCAGTTTTTCCATTTTATCCGGCTGAGTATCTTCCAGAAAACTAAACAGCAAACCGATATCCATAGCGTAATCGGCGCTGTAATCTGTTTTGGAGTCACGGATTACAAAACCGTTTCGGTCGTGCAGTTATTCCAAAATCAGCTTCTGGTAATCCTCTTTTTCCCGTAGCTGATCTGCTCTTACCGGCATGATATTTTCCTCCTATGCTTATAGATTAATGGGCAACTCGTTTTTTGCCCGTGACATATTCGTAAATCAGCGATTTTTTGTATTGCCCCATGGTTTCGATGGCGTGTTTCTTCTCGGAAATGGTGTCATCGACAATACGGCATTGCATGTTTAACTCATCTAGAATTGCTATTTGTTC
>CAYUNV010000145.1:6070-8507 GCA_964446265.1 uncultured Negativicutes bacterium
TGTTCGCTAATTCCGGGGACTGGGATGACGAAAAGCCCAATTTGTTCAAATGTTAGGCTCTCCCTGTTCCCACCTAATTGGCATACATAAATCTGAGTTTGCCCGATGTATGAATTGAGGACATATCTTAAATAGCCAGGCAAAAGCAAATCGTGGTTGGTTCTGATTATGCAAACATGCTGATTTACATTTGCATCATTCCTTTTATCGTACACACAACATCTTCCAATAGAAGCGCCAGTGATATTCAGTAATACATCATTGAAAAACACGCGTGTAGTAGCCATTTCTTTATCTATTTCAGCATTGATGTAAGCAACATCACCAAGCCGAAGCCCTTCATCGTACACATTTTGACTGCGAATAAAAATAATGCCATCGTCTTCATATATTTCTGCTCCGCCTAAAGGCGTTTTCCCACTGCCGATTTTTACGGCGCAATATTTGATTTTGTTAATATCCCAATGGTCCGGCACCTCGCCAATCCAAGCAATACCGCTTTCCTTCATTGAAGCGGACTTATCCAGCCCTTTTGTCACCATTTCTGTGATTAGGGCTTTTTTGTATTGCTTTAAAATTTCTACTTGTCGCTCCATATCGGTAATTACAGAGTTGATTGAGGAGCAGCGGTCGTCAAGAAACGTGACGATAGCTCGTTGTTCGGGGAGGGGCGGAACAGGTGTCAGGCAAGCCTGTAATAAATTGAAATCGATGTTATCAACAGTAGATTTCTCTTTGCAAAGTGCTGTTAATAAAAAATCGTTCAGCCCCTGTACAAAATACTTAAAATATGCTGGTATCATTTCTTGCCGAAAGAAAAATGCCTTTATATCTTGGTTAATGGTCGCGGGGACACCCGTTAAAGCGATGGGAAGCGTGTGCTGTAATATTCCGGAGCGAACAACCATTACAGCCGTTCCAACTGGCAACACTTTTGTAGAACAGCTATTTACCGCTTCTTTGCTGATATGCAAAGAAGTATCATTGATTACGTCCGTCTTGACCTCCATTGAAGAAATCCACGGAATATCTCCTTCCCAATAGGAAAAAACGTCTTTGCTTGGCGTTGCTCCGCTGCACATTTCAGCTAGATATTTCAACCGCTTAATTTCCCAACGCTTCGGCACCTCGCCAATCCAGTCAATCCCGCTATTCTTTATCTCGTTCGTCATTTTGTGCCCTCCAGAAGAGCCGCCACCTTGCCGGACAATCCTCGCTCGATCTCCGCAAACTGCGCCAGTAGGTCATCCGCTTTTTCTGGCTCTTTATACTCATAAAAATAGCGGGTGAACGGAAACTCCGCGCCGAGTTTTTCCTTATTGCTCGCGCTCGACTTCTTATTCGAGTCGTACTCATAGAAATACATCGCATCCGGAACATGGGGGTAGACTTCTCGCCGGAAATATTCTTCCACATCTACTTTCAGCCCGATAATCTCAATGTCTTTCGTAGTCGGGTCGGGAATGGAATTACCCTTTTTATCTCTTTGTACTACGGCAGTTTTGTCCATTGCAGAAAGCTCCATCGCAATAGAAGTCAGACGGCTAGCGCTCATACTAACCACGTCGCCGATGAGTGTCTTCAGCTTCTCCGTGAATTTGGCAAAGTCCTTATATTCCTTATCGCTGACGTTCTCTTCCAGAATCGCGATGACTGCCTCGATAAGCTCCTTGCCTTTTTGGTATTTCTGAAACTTCTTCTCGTTTTCCGGCTCTCGTGGGTTCATCTCCAAAAGTTCCTCGTATTCGGCTTCGTTAAAAAGATTACCATTTGCCGTGAAAAAGGCGCTGGTTTTTAGCGCGGCAATGTTTGCAGCGGAAAGGGAGCCTGTCCGCTGTAAAGGCTGATAGACGGCGTATTCCTTGTACATGAATTCTTCGTTGTCAATTATCTTGCAGTATGGACCCGGCTTGAATTCCGAGTAAATCTCGGTAATGCGCCGCATATCATCACGGGATATTTCCTTGCGCTTCTTGCCGAGCGATTTACGGAGCGGCTTCCAAAGATCCACGGCGTTTATAAGCTGAACTTTACCACGCCGCTCAGGGCGTTTGTTCTTCGAAAGGATAAAGGCGTAGATGCCTATGCTTGTATTGTAGAACAAGTCGGTAGGCATAGCGATGATGGCTTCAATAAGGTCATTCTCCAGCATATACCTTCGAATCTGGCTTTCGCCGCTTGTGGTGTTGCCGGAAAACAGCGGAGAACCATTGGTGATAATTGCCGCGCGTCCGAGTTTTCTATCCATCTTGTAAATAGCATGTTGCATGAACAGAAGCTGCATATCGCTAGACGAGGGCAACCCTGCGGGGAAGCGACCGGCCATTCCCTTTTTATGCTCGTCCTTGACAGCTTTTTCAACACCATCTGCCGCATCCTTCCCACCCCACGGAGCTCCGAAAGGGGGATTAGCGATGACGATCCGCATGGATTGTCC
>CAYUNV010000146.1:0-8503 GCA_964446265.1 uncultured Negativicutes bacterium
TCCTAACCAAGTTAATAATGTAACTGTATTCCCAGGAGTATTCCGGGGAGCTATGGACGTAAGAGCCCGTCAAATTAATGAGGAAATGAAAATTGCTGCAGCATATGCGATCGCTGATTTAATTGCTAAAAACGAATTGAGAGAAGATTATATTGTACCGGATGCGTTTGATCCAAGAGTCGCCCCGGCAGTAGCTGCTGCTGTGGCTCGCGCAGCAATGGAAACAGGTGTGGCAAGAATTCAAGTTGATCCTGAACAGATACGAGTAATAACTGCCGGCCGCATTCATTTGAAATCCGGGAAAAGGGCCATATAAGATTAAATTATTTGGCATTCAAAATTAGTAACAGAAAGTTTTTTAACTAACATATCTATCCTGCACCTTTGCACAGCCTGTAAGATCACCTTAGTTATTGGGGTCTTACAGGCTGAAGTTATAATTCTGTGTATTTAACTATGCCGATCGTTGCATAGAACTGCTTGCATCAAAATGGTCTGAAACGAAAATGAAATAGGAAGTTTAAAAAAAGAAATGTTTTTCGCATAGGATTCTGTTTAAACATATGGTAATATAAACAAATAAACATGGCTTGTGCCGGTTTGGCTTTGTTTGCAACCATTAAGCGGCCATACTGCCAAAGATGTATGAATAGGATAGGGTGTATTTTGGGATATGATTACATTTATAGTTCTTTTTATTGCAGCGTTTTGTGCTGGCGTTCAAAATGCTTTAGCCGGCGGGGGGTCATTCCTCACTTTTCCGGCTTTAATGTTTACGGGGTTAGATGCCCGGGCGGCAAACATTACTTCGACGATCGCTTTATTTCCCGGTCAGATTACGACGGGGCTTGCTGGCAGAAAAAATGTTTCGGATTTACCCCAGCTTTCATTTAAGGCATTGTTTATCATTAGTCTGATTGGCGGTGTCTTTGGCGCGATCCTGCTGTTGAAAACGCCTGTTTCGGTGTTTGAAGCGTTGGTTCCCTGGTTGGTTCTGTTTGCTACTTTTGTTTTTATATGGGGCAGTTTTTTCCGTAAGTCGCAGGAAGGAATTCAACAATTAGGACCGGTCGGAGCGATGATCGCCCAGTTTGGGATTGCCATCTATGGCGGTTATTTTGGCGGGGGCATTGGTATTCTGATGCTTGCGGCCTTGACGATCGCCGGCCTGGCTGTACGTAAGGCCGGAGCTACCAAAAATGTTTTAGCCGGAGTAATGAACGCCTCCGCTGTTGCCATTTTTCTTTTCTCGGGTCAAGTTGCCTGGACCCAGGTGGCAGTTGCGTCGATAGCTTCGATTGCCGGTGGGCAAGTCGGGGCCTATGCTTTACAGCGGGTCAACGAAAAAATATTGCGTGTTTGTATTATTATTATTGGTTTCGTATTAGCGATTGGCCTATTCATGAAAGCGCATGGGTTATTGGGCGTATAATTTTATAAGCAGTCAATAGAACAGGCCAAAAGCTTCAGAAAATCCCATAGCAGCTTTTGGCCTGTTTTGCGTTTGTATATAATCATGGTCTATCAAAGGTGACATTATGGATTATCTATTGGTATCAATTACAATGGCATTTGTCGGCGGTATATGGTTGTCAGGCATGGTTGCCTGGCCGTTGCCGCTGCTATATTTTTTTGCAGTCTGCATGGTTTTGGCTTCAGTTGTTCAGTTGATGCGGGGCGATAAACGGGCTCCGGTAGCTGTTTGTGCGGTGTTTTTCCTTCTGGGCATGATTCATTACTTGCACTCCGTTCAATTGGCTCCCAATGATATTAGCAACTGGGCCGGGCATACCATTACAGTACGCGGCGAAGTCATGGAAGTTCCGGATGTTATTGGCCTGGAAGACGGTAAAATTCGTGTCCGCTACGTTGTAGCGGTCAAAGCCGTGTTCGAGCACGGACAGCCAGTGGCCGCCAGCGGCGGTATGATGGTTTATGTCAAACAGGCTAAAGACGCTCCAATCGCCCAAATAGATGACCAACTGACGGCTACCGGTGCGGTTGTTTTGCCGACCGGGTATCATAATCCAGGGCTGGTTGATACCAGTGCCGGGCTGAAACGACAAGGGATTACGGCGCGAATGGGTGCGATCGCCAATACTGTTCAGATCCAATCAACCGGACCGGCTATTGCCTGGAAAACGCGGTTAGCCATTTGGCGGCAAACCATGACCGCAAACATGCAAAAGGTGATGCCGCCGGCCGATGCCGCTGTTTTAACCGGGATGCTGTTTGGCGGTTATGCCGGCATTAAACCGGAAGTGGTGCAGGACTTTGCTGCTACAGGGATTGTTCATATTTTATCAGTTTCCGGATCGCATATTGCCCTTGTTGCCGGTGTTTTGTTATGGGCGGGCAAACGTCTTCATTTGCGTTTTTGGATGATTGCCATATTGGTAACCGGGAGCATCCTGTTTTACGGTTGCTTAAGCGGTTTTACGCCGCCGGTGGTTCGCTCGGTCGCGATGGGGATTGTTGCGCTGGCGGCTGTTGGTTTTGGCCGTGAAAAAGACGGCCCTAATGCGTTAGCAGTTGTTGTTTTGGGCATGCTGGTGTACCAGCCGGCTCTAATTTATGATATCAGTTTCCAACTTTCTACCGGGGCAACTGCCGGCATCCTTTTTTTCTATTCCCGTACCGTCAAACAGCTCTCTTTTTTGCCGGACTTGCTGCGGAGCGCCCTGGCGGTAACCTGGTCGGCTCAAATCGGGGTTATTCCTTTTATTGCTTGGTATTTTAACACGTTTTCTTTAAGCTCGTTTCCGGCTAATTTGCTTGTCGTGCCAATCATTGAATTATTAGTGATAGTGGGTTTAGCCGGTACTTTGTTAAGTTTGTTGCTGCCGCCGTTAGGAAGTATGATCCTGGTAATTTGCAGCTTAATGACCGGATTGGCAATCCTGCTTACTTCCGGACTGGCCGCGCTGCCCGGTGGAACGATGTATTTGCCTCCTTTTACAATAACCGGTGGGCTGGTTTATTATTTATTGCTGGCCTGGATTTATGGATATTGTCCGGCGAATTTTCCACGCCCTTTACAAGTCATACAATGGTTTTGGCGGTCCTATTTCCGGGTGGGCGGTTTAATCACAGTAGCAGTTGCCTGTTTTTGGTTTGGCGTCTTATGTCCTAAACCGGTTGGGGTCCATTTTATTGATGTCGGGCAAGGTGATTCTACGTTGATTACTACTCCGCATGGCAGGGCTATACTAGTCGACACTGGAGGAGTTATGGGGGACAGCGCAACCGCTTTCGACGTTGGTGAGCGGGTGGTTTTCCCTTATTTGCGGCATTATGGTATACTTTCACTAGACTATCTGATTTTGACGCATGGCCATCAGGATCATGCCGGCGGTGCCGCAGGAGTAATTCGGCATATGCCGGTGCGGGAAGTTATGCTGGCACGGGAGGAATATACTCCGCCGGTGCAATTATTGCTGCATGAGATTCGCCGCCGCCATATTATTCCCATGTATGAAGGGCAGCGCGTTCTGATTGACGGCGTTACGGTTGATGTTTTGCACGCTGTTGATTCGTCAGGGGCAAGCGGCAATGAAGTATCTTGTGTCATCCGCGTGGGTTACGGCAGCCATAGTTTTTTACTGACCGGCGACTTGGAAGCACAAGGGGAGCTGGCAATGCTTCACAACGGGATTTCTGTAGAAAGCACTGTATTAAAAGTTGGCCATCACGGCGCGAAGAAATCAACAACACCGGTTTTTTTGCAGGCTATTCATCCGGCGTATGCAGTGATTTCGGTAGGCAGCAATAACCGGTTCGGACATCCGCATGCAGAAACACTGCAACGATTAGCCGAACGGAAAATTACGGTATATCGCACGGATCAACAAGGCGCAATCGCTTTTTATACTGATGGGAATGTGTTAACGGTGGATCCGTTTTGGAGAGGGGATCATCTGTGACGTATAAAGCAGAGTTGAATAAGGTTCATACCGGACAGATCAAACCGGTATATCTTTTATACGGGGAAGAAACTTATCGGATGCGGGAATTTGAAACTGCTGTAATCGAGGCCTGCCTGTCTGCCGCTGACCGGGAAAACGGCTTGATTGTATTTGAACAGGAACCGGATTTGCGCGATTTAACGAACCAGATTGAAACAGCTCCGTTCTGGAGCGAAAAAAATGTCATCGTGGTGAGGAATACTTCATTATTTCGTGCTTCCCGTAAAAGCAAAACAGGAGAACCCGATGAACCGGGGGAGACGGAAGAAGTGGAACCGGCCACGGCTAAACCCGGCGAGGATGCTTTGCTTGCCGTTTTGAATGATATGCCGCCATACAGCACCGTGATTTTTTCGCTTACGGCAAAAAAAGACAAAAAGACGTATAAAGAAATTGATAAACGCCGCAAAAGTTTTAAAATTGTTGAAAAATCCGGCGTGGCGCTTGAAATAGCTGCCTTGCAGGCCAATGAAGCCCGGGAGTGGGTCCAGGAAAAATTGCAAAAGATAGGGAAACAACTAGACAGGACGGCGGCGGAACAGCTTTGGTCGGCAATCAGTGTCATGCCGTCGGTACCGATTGGTTTTTTGGAAAATGAACTGGATAAACTCGATTTATATACCGGAACTCACAGATTGATTACGAAACAGGATGTGATGACGATGATGTCGGCTGTTCCGGAGGTTTCCATCTTTGCAATGCTTGAGGCGATGAGCCGTAAGCAGGTTGATGAAGCGTTGGTTTTATTGAAACAACAATTATCTTCGGGTGTTTACCCGTTGATCATCTTGACTCTGTTGGTGCGCCAGGTCCGGCTATTGTGGCAGGTAAAAGTGTGGACGGAGAGTGGAAACAGTGCGCAATCTTTTGCCCAGCAGAATAAGCTGCCGGGTTTTGTCGTAGAAAAATTGCAGCGGCAAAGTAAAGGATTTACCACGCAAGCCTTGCAAAGAACCATGTTGTCCCTGGCTAATGCGGATCGTGATTTGAAGTCAGGAAAAACGGACAACGCCGTTTTTGAAATGATTTTGATTGAGATGTGTCAATAAGAATGGTGAAATCTATAATAGATAAAACAGAGACGTCCTACAGTTGACTTTTTCCTTAAACTGCAGGGCGTTTTTGTTTTGCAGAACTTAGAAAACCCGGCTTGCGCCGAGCTTTTTAGCGACGGCGGAAGCCGCTGGTTGCACTTATGTACACCAGATAAAATGTTATACTTTCTGGTGTACTAAAAAAGAAAGACCGGAAAATTTCTTCCGGTCTTTCTTTTTTGTAAATTATAGGTTTTTATTTCGCCTGTGCGTTGACTTTGCGAGCGAGGCGAGATTTTTTGCGGGCTGCGGCATTTTTATGAATAACACCTTTGGCGGCTGCTTTGTCAATGGTGCTGCTAGCTTTAGTCAGGAGGGCTTTAGCCTCATCCGCTTTACCGGCTGATACCGACTCAACTAATTTCCGGGATACAGTCTTTACGGTGGATTTTACCGCAAAGTTTTCGGCGCGTCTTTTAGCGTCGGTAATTACGCTACGTTCAGATGATTTAATGTTTGGCAAGTAGTTCACCTCCTTACGATAATCTTACTAAAACATTCTAGCATGTTGGGTTTTAAAATGCAAGCTCTATCCTGGTAAAATTCACCTCGTATTCGTAAAAAGTAATTTCTGGGATGGATGGCTAGTTGCAGTCATACTGGATCGGATGCTATAATCAAATGATATAATAAGTATCTTTAATGGAGGAAGACTAGGCATGGATACTGCTCATATTCGTAATTTTTCAATTATAGCCCATATTGATCACGGGAAGTCGACACTGGCGGACCGTTTGATTGAATATACCGGTGCGTTGTCTGCCCGTGAGATGGAAAACCAGGTGTTAGACCAGATGGAATTGGAACGGGAACGAGGTATTACGATTAAAGCCCAGGCGGTCCGGCTTGAATACAAGGCGCAAAATGGCGAAGAATACATGCTGAATTTAATTGATACGCCAGGGCATGTCGATTTTACCTATGAGGTTTCGCGCAGTCTGGCTGCTTGCGAAGGTGCGCTTTTGGTAGTGGATGCAACGCAGGGGATTGAGGCCCAAACGTTGGCCAATGTGTATTTGGCGCTTGAACATGATTTAGAAATTATTGTTGTGATTAATAAAATTGACCTTCCCAGTGCAGACCCGGAAAAGGTAAAGCACGAAATTGAGGAAGTTATCGGCTTGGACGCTTCGGATGCAATCTTGGTCAGCGCCAAAACCGGCTTGGGGATTCCGGATGTGCTGGAGGCGATTGTCCGCAAAATTCCGCCGCCGCGGACGAATCCGGCAGAACCGTTGCGCGCCTTGATTTTTGATTCCCACTTTGACCCGTATAAAGGAGTTATCGCCTATGTCCGTATCATGGACGGCTCGATCCGGCCGGGAATGAAAGTGAAAACAATGGCTTCGGATAAGGTGTTCGAAGTCACGGATGTCGGTGTTTTTCGTCCGGCGTTGCGCAATGTTGACGAACTGGGACCGGGGCAGGTTGGTTTCTTGGCTGCCAGTGTTAAAAATGTAAAAGATACGCGGGTAGGGGATACGATTACGGATGCGACCCGTCCGGCTGCTCAGCCTCTGACCGGCTACCGCAAAATTACGCCGATGGTATTTTGCGGCTTGTATACGGTAGACAGCGTAGATTATGAGGCGCTGCGGGATGCGTTGGAAAAATTGCAATTAAATGATGCTTCGCTGGTCTTTGAGCCGGAAACTTCGGTAGCTTTGGGCTTCGGATTCCGCTGCGGATTTTTAGGTTTGCTGCATATGGATGTTATCAAGGAACGGCTGGAGCGGGAGTATGATCTGTCCTTGATCACAACAGCGCCTAACGTTATTTATAAGGTGTATAAGACAGACGGCCAGGTATTGCGGATTGATAATCCGGCTCATTTGCCTTCACCGCAGGAAATTGAACATATTGAAGAGCCTTACGTAAAAGCGACAGTGATTGTTCCCAATGAATTTGTCGGGGCGGTCATGGAATTATCGCAGGAAAAACGCGGCGAGTATAAGGATATGAAATATCTTGATACGACCCGGGTTATGCTGACTTACCATTTGCCGCTTAGTGAGATTATTTATGATTATTTTGATCGTTTAAAATCATCGACGCGCGGGTATGCTTCCCTGGATTATGAATTGACGGATTACCAGGAATCGAGTCTTGTCAAATTGGATATCTTGCTGAATGGCGAACCGGTTGATGCATTAAGCGTAATTGTCCACCGCGACCGGGCGCAGTATCGGGGCCGGTTATTGGTCGAAAAACTGCGGGGCATCATTCCCCGGCAGATGTTTGAAATTCCTGTCCAGGCAGCGATTGGCAATAAAGTGGTTGCCAGGGAGACGGTGCGGGCAATGCGCAAGGATGTATTGGCAAAATGCTATGGCGGGGATATTACCCGTAAACGCAAATTGTTGGAGAAACAGAAGGAAGGTAAAAAGAGAATGAAACAGGTCGGCAGTGTGGAAATACCGCAGGAAGCGTTTATGGCGGTTTTGAAAATTGACTGATTTGTTGGGTATTTATCTACATATCCCGTTTTGCCGGCAAAAATGTTTTTATTGCGATTTTCCTTCCTACGCCGGACTTGAAGCTATATTCGATGATTATGCCGCCGCTTTGTGCCGGGAGATTGACCGCCGAAGCGGCCTTTTCTCAGCCTGCCGGGTTGATACCATTTTTTTTGGCGGCGGCACTCCGACGCTGTTGCCCGTTGGAACTTTGGCGTCAATCCTGGAAACGCTTCAGAGGCGTTTTCCTGTGACAAGTGATTCGGAAATTAGTATAGAGGGCAATCCGGGAACCATCGATCGCGAAGCATTACGGGTTTTGCGATCAGCTGGCTTTAACCGGCTTAGCCTTGGTGTGCAATCTTTTTCTGATCGTGTTTTGCAGGCTGTCGGACGCATCCATACCGGACGCCAAGCGGTTCAGGCAGTCCTGGCGGCGCAAACTGCCGGTTTTGATAATATCAGTATTGATTTAATGTATGGTTTGCCAGGACAGACGTTGCAGGATGTATCGACCAGTCTCCTGCAGGCGGTTGATTTGCCGGTTTCCCATGTCTCAGTGTATGGCTTGAAAGTGGAGGAAGAAACACCGCTGGAAGTAGCTTTGGCTGCCGGACGGGTTACTCTGCCGGAAGAAGACGATGAATTAGCGATGTATGAATTGGCAACGCAGTTTTTGACGGACCATGGATATTTGCGCTATGAAATATCAAATTATGCCCAACCGGGAAAAGAGTGCCGCCATAATTTGAAATATTGGCGGTATCAGTCTTACCTTGGTCTTGGTGCGGCCGCCTGTTCTTTTTTTGGTGGCGAACGTTTGACGAATACAACGGATGTACGGGAATATATTGCGAAAGTGAACGCGGATAAGAGCCCTGTAGCCATGAAAGAACGAATAGAAAAAGACACGGCGATGGCGGAATACGTCTTTTTGGGGTTGCGCACAGCAGAGGGCATTCGTTTTTCGGACTTCTTCCGTCGCTTT
>CAYUNV010000147.1:0-7218 GCA_964446265.1 uncultured Negativicutes bacterium
GCAGAAGGTGAAGCGAAATCTGACTGCGAAATCAACCGTCTGCTTGGAAAACGGTTTAGAGAAGATGCATGGCCGTGGGACAAAGAGACGGAAGTTTATGATGAGATCGTCAAACCTTCCGGGTTCACGTGGGAATCACTGCGTGACAACGGTCCGGTCTATCAAAAATATATTTATCGGAAATATGAAAAAGGTTTGCTGCGTCCGGATGGACAGCCCGGTTTCAATACGCCGACCGGCAAAGTTGAACTGTGGTGCACAATCAATGAAGCGTCTGGCTACGATCCGTTGCCCTATATCGAAGAGCCGGGTGTTGGCCCTGTCACTACTCCGGAATGGTATAACGGCGAGTACCCGTTGATTATGATCACCGGAGCCCGTACCACTTCATTCTTCCATTCCGAGCATCGCCAAATTCCTTATCTGCGCCAGTTGACTCCGGATCCATGGGTACAGATCCATCCGGAAACTGCGGCTAAACAAAATATCAGCGAGGGAGACTGGGTCTGGATTGAGAACAGCCGCGGCCGTTGCCGTCAAAGAGCGCGCGTAACGTACGAAGTTCATCCGCGAATGATTGCTGCACAGCATGGCTGGTGGTTCCCTGAACAAGAAGGGGCTGAGCCCAATTTGTATGGGTTCCGTCAATCCAATATCAACCAATTGCTGAAAAACAAGGCTGGCACGACCGGTTTTGGCGCAGATCTCAAATGCACGCTTTGCAAAATTTATCGCTGCAAGGAGGAGGAGCTATAATGTCTCGAAAAGGAATATTAGATGATTAACAATACTGCACTGGATGCTATTCCTGTGAAGTTGCCTGTCAGGCGGAACATGAGCTGGAGCTTGGCCAATGGGGCGTTAAAGTAATGCAAAACGGACCTTGGCCGATTAAGGGGACAGATGGACGTTTTGTGTATGATTTTATCCCTTCTTTCAGCCGTATTTGTGATATGTGTGAAGAACGGACCGCAAAAGGCAAACTGCCTTCTTGTGTTCATCACTGCCAGGCAAGCTGCATGAAGTACGGGCCGGTAGAAGAACTCGCAAAAGATCTGGAACAAAAACCGGAGCAGTATCTGTGGGTTCCTGCCAAAGCATAACAACGTAAGCGGATTGAAGATTTAAAACTAGGAGACAAACTATCATGTGTTGGATGTGCAATCCCTATTGCGGCAGATGCAGGCCGCCAAAAGAAAAGCCGCGTTCCTGTTCACAATGCAACAAGCTTTGTTTTGATACGGAGCGCACAACATGTGAAAAATGCGGCGCAGAATTGCCGCCGCGTATCAAACCGCAACCGGCAGAGTGTTTGTATGCCGGAGTGGTCTGCGCCAATCCTTGCGGCAAGTCAACGATAGAAAGCGAAAAACCTGTACCGTGCGCTTATCACACTGCGCTTTCTTAAGCGTTGCTGAAATTCTATTGTTTTTTGCTGGAACGATAGAGCAAGAGACTATGGCATAGAGAGTTACGCTTGCTGCATGAATGAAAAAACTAAATAGAATAGGATAGATACCCATATTCTTTAGCGGGAATATGGGTATTTTCCTTTCGGGTCTTGCAGTAGCATACCAGCATGCCGTCCTTAAAAAATCATCATCTGCTGGTATGGGAACTTCATTTTGGTTATATAATCGGCAAATTGAAATTGAAATTCGTAAAAATCATTGGATGGCTTCCATAGAAACGTTGAAATTAGGCGGATTCATTGGTTGCTGATTGTTGGCATGCTATTTGCAAAAATAAAAGATGAAATCGGAATAGCGAAAGGAAAAGAGGTGGACAAACTCTTTATATGCGGTAACCGAGTGAACTTGGACTGGAGGGAGATTGGAAAGACAATATTCAAATGAAGTTCGATGTATGGGTTTTAAGTATGGAAGACAAGGGGAGGATTTAATGAAAAAGTGGATCGTGTTATTGGTTGCATTTTTAGCCGGAATTAGCGTTGTATCGAATATGTTTAAAGTGCCTCCGGTTATGGGCATCTTAATGGATCAACTGCATGTGAGTTTTGTAATGGCTGGCTGGTTGATGTCCATTTTTGCGGTGACAGGAATCCTATTGGCATTCCCGGCAGCGATGATATTGGGGAAATTAGGTCCGAAAAAAGCTGGCTTGATTGCGTTGGCGTTTACCATTATTGGATCTATTGCCGGAAGCCAGGCTAACAGTGCTTCCGTATTATTGCTGACTCGATGTATTGAAGGAATTGGATTAGGGATTATCAATGTAATTGGACCGGCTGTGGCAGCAATGTGGTTCGAACCGAGAGAAAGAGGATTACCCATGGGAATTTGGGCGGCATTTTTCCCTGTCGGCAGTTTTATCATGTTTGCTGTTGCTCACTCCATTGAAGGTGCATACGGCTGGCAGGGTTTATGGTGGTTCGGAGCAATTTTTGTAGCTGTTTCCGCAGTTCTTTATGCAATCTTTGTCACGGCACCGGGACCAGGAGAAGGAGCCGGCGGAGGACATCATGGTAAAGCGCCTAGCCTGTCTGAGGCTTTTAAGAACACTACGATCTGGCCGCTGGCTATAGGAATGCTTCTGTTTGGTTTTGCGCAAAATGGTTATAATACGTTGGCACCCACTTATTTTTCCAAAATATTGCAAATGGATATGGGGGCTGCAAATGCCAGTGTCGGGTTGATTAGCTTGCTCGGTATCATTTCATTAGTATTTATGGGATGGTTGCTGGATCGGGTTCCAAACAAAAAAGCGGTAATGGTGACGGTCTATGTTTTATTAACCATTACTTGGGCGTTCGGTTTCCGTCTGTCACCGGAAAATATAACTATGTATGTAATCATTCTTGGCCTTATTTCGGGATGTGTTCCTACGATGGTTTTCGCTACAGCGCCGGAAACTATGAGTTCGCCAGCCTTTGCCGGCATAGCAATGGCAACGCTGACTTGCTTCCAGCAAATCGGAATCTTTGGCAGTGCGCCTGGACTGGCAAAAGCAATGGAAATCGGTGGCGGGTGGACTGCTGCAGGTACCGTAATGGTAGGTGCCGGGATCATTGCGATTTTGGTTACGGTCTTGTTTTTCAAATCGAAATCATTAGTTAAGATGGCTGATCAGCCGATGGCTGCAAAAAAGTAAAAATTTCTGTTTGGTAGGGGAGGAATTACGATGTGTTTTAGACCTGGCGGAGTAACAAAAGCGATGAATTGCCCATTTTGCGGTAAAAAATTGATGCCGGTTGCAGGGCAGCCACCAAAAAAATGCATGTTCTGCAAAGAAGATTTGACAAATGTACCGAAAGAGAAACTAGAAGCAGCTAATAACTAAGAAATCTAAAAAAATTATTCGACTTGATTGGAGGAATTTTAAAATGAAGAAAAGTCTGTTTGTTGCAGCGCTATTAGCTGCTTTTACTGTTGCCAACTGTGCGGCTGCAGCTCCTAGCGAAGGCAATAATGTTCCTGCTACCAGCAAAGCCGATAAAACGATTGCCGATATCCAGGCAGAGATTGATAAGCTTAACGATGAACTGAAAAACCTAAAAATGAATGCAAATAAACCGGAAAAAGAACATGGTTTAAAATTCGGCGGTTTCGTGCAATCCCGTTACGAATATGTTAAGAATCCCCGTCTACTTGCCGAGGATCAAGGAAGCTTTATTTCCGGGCCTTCTAATAGCGGTCGTCCTAGCGGAAAATCCAATGGCCGTACGATGGTAGCATTGACGGTGGACAATCAATTTGATGGTGAGACTTATTTCCATGGCATGCTCGCGATGGAAAGTTTAGCCGGACAAACAGCGGAAAATATTGTGGAAGTAAAAGAAGCGTTCGTTGCGAAAAAAACCGGTCCGGATTCGGAAGTCGCCTTTGGTGAATTTATGACGAGCATGGGTCTTGGTACTCTGGGTGGTTCTCCGTATATGCAGGGCGCCAAGGTATCCTTCGGCAAAGATGTTAAAGTGAATCTGTACGCAACAAAATTTGGCGGCAGAGATGCTGGCGTTTATCAAGGCGTGGATATTAATTCCGATGGTATTTATGACTTCTACACATATACGCCGATCATTTACCAGCATTTAATGATCTATCAAGGAGATGCAAAATTCAATATCGCCCCTGATCTTAAAGGCTCTGTTGCCTATTTTGGTGATAAATCAGGCGATATGTACAAATCGGCTGCGCTTGGTTTGGAATATAAACTTACCCCGGAAATCAATCTGACTGCTGAATATGGGGTAAATGATTCCGATTATGCCAAACATGTGAATGGCAAGAAAGCCAACGCGTATTTTCTTAAAGCCAAATATAATGGCGCAAATCCGTTTAAGCCTGGTTCCAATGGTTTCTGGGTAATGTACAAAAAAGCAGATCTTGGCTTTGACACGATGGGAATGGCCGATCCTAGGGTATGGACTACACCTTTTAACTGGTCTGATCCTTCACGAGGCGGTATGGCCGATAACATCAAAGGGTATGAAGTCGGCTTTGAAACCACGATAGCGCCGCGCTTGATATTTACCGCAACTTACAATAAGTTGGATTGGGTAAAAGCGTCTATGTTCTCACTGGCTACTACGAAAAATCAGGATTTCATGACGGCTCAGGCTACTTATTTATTCTAAATTCGTCATGAAGGTGTAATTCATAACAGATAAATCCCTTATTTTGATACTGAAAAACGAATTACGTTTATTGAAACATTATATTTTTTGCAATTGCATTTGTTTTTTAGCGAGTGTGTATGTGTTCTAGTGAGTCTGTGGAATTTACATTCCAAGACTTGTTCGGTAAAAAATTTTCATACGTTCCAGTTTTTTCTGCGGGTATATTAGAAGTTGGCACAATTTCGGATGGTGGTTATAAAGCCAACTTCTAAGGCCTTGCTGATTGAACCATTTCTGTACCACACAACATAGGAGTGAAGTTTGATGGATTATAACGCAAAAGAAGAAGAACTGAAGTGGTTGATCCAAGTTATAAATGAAACAACGCCATGTCAATTTAAGGACATTATTGGAGAAAGTTCGATATTACGGGAGGCGCGTGCTGCAGCAGAAGCGTTTTCTGATTCCGATGAGAATATACTTTTGATTGGTGAAAGTGGAACGGGGAAAGAGTTGTTTGCCCAAGCAATTCACAATCATCGCTGTCCTAACGGCCCATTTGTTCCTGTGAACTGCGCAGCGTTGAGCAGGGAATTGGCAGAGAACGAATTATTCGATTATGAAAGCAGAAAGGTTATATGTCTAGAAAGAGCCGGACTGTCTGGGAAAATTGAGTTGGCTGAAGGGGGAACATTATTTTTAGATGAAATTGGCGACATGTCACTCTCGTCGCAAGCTATGCTGATGAAGATATTGGAAGATAAGCAAATCATATGTAACAATAAGCAAAGGATTAAAAATGTCAATTTTACTATCGTGGCAACCACGAAAAAAGATTTATTCCAAATGGTCCGAAACAAAAAATTCCGTGAAGATCTGTACTACCGGTTATCCATCTTTTCTGTCTTAATTCCGCCTTTGCGTTATAGACAAACGGATTCGTTGCTTCTTAGCCGTTATTTTGTTGAGAAATATTGTTGGAAGCAAGGCTGTAAGCCGCTTACAATTAGTAGAAAATTAGAACAGGAAATTCTAACATATGATTGGCCTGGAAATATAAGACAGTTAAATAATGCCATGATTTTTGCTATTCACAATACAAAAGGAGAAATTATTAAGACTGAAAATATGCCAATCTACATTACTTCAAAACAATTTGGTTTTTCTGGATCGAATGCGAACAAATCAGCAGCATATATACACCTTAAAAACTTTGAAAAAGTGGCGGGAGAAATGTTGTGGAAAAACTGAAGCATCAATCGTTTTGGTCAAAGGTGGCGTAACAAAATTGGAAGATGAAAAAAAACAAGATGCGGTACAGAAGATAATTGAAGATTGTACCGGTTGCAAAACCTGTGCAGAAAGCTGCCGAATCTTGAATGAGATAGATGAAGAGCCGGTTTCTATTGCGAGTAGAGGGGTCGATTGGACGGAGGCGTTTTCCTGCGCCCTTTGCGGCAAGTGTGAAGCGGTTTGTTCTTTAGGTCTCAGCCCATACCGGATGTTTGAGCAAAGAAGGGTAGAAGCTGTAGCCAATCACGAAATAGATGTAAATGAATACCGCTATTTGTTTCCTGATCGTGAAAATAATGTTATGAGCGCTTTTCGGGAATATTATGACGTTAAGTATCCTGATTTAAATATGTCGCTGCCGGCAGATATGGCTTTTCTACCTGGATGTACTATGGTGACTTATTCGCCGAGACTTACCAGGAAGGTATACGATGCGTTGTTGGAATTACATCACAACATTGTGTTGCTTAATGATTGCTGTGGTTTGCCGATGTATCAAATCGGTCTTCCTGAGCGCGGAGATAAAATTAAGACAAGATTAAAATCAAAGGTAAGCCGGTTAGGCGTCAAACGAATTGTAGTTGCATGTCCTAATTGTTATTACCAATTAAGGAAGACGTCAATATTTAAAAACATCGAAATTATAACCGTATACGAAGCGTTAAAAGATATTTTTCCTTCTAATCGGGTCAATGGTATCTATACTGTACACGATTCTTGTCCAGATCGTTTTGATGGCATCTTTGCGGCTCAGGTTATACCAACTGTCAGGTTATAGAGATGAAACACAACGGAAATAATTCTATCTGCTGTGGAAGTAGTGGCCAATTGGGGCATTTTCGCCCGGATTGGGCGGAAGAACATGAAAAACAAGTTTCCCTGGAAGCTGCAGAAGCAGGAGCTGATACGTTAGTCGCTTACTGTCATGCCTGTGTGCTGAATTTTGCCAATGTTTCATCTGTGTTGAAGGTCAGACATGCATTGAATATTTTGCTGGATTTTGATGAAGATTATAGCGAAGTCAAAAACAAAGCGGCTGAAATGTATTCGGGTGATAAGGCAGCCGATATTTGGGGAAAAATATTCTCGGACTAATCAAGGGCAATATGGGTATATATGTAAATTCAAAATTAGCACCGCTATAATATAGCGGTGCTAATTTTGAATTTGTTGGTTTAGTTTTCAGATCTAAAACACAGTTAGGTTAGCTTATATCGTAACTGAATACTATATTGCTTCATCCGCTTCCGCATGTTGTACAGGGTTTTTTACAAACAAGGCCGCAAGCAAGCCTACCATCAGGAATATGATCCCAAAGGCAAACGCATGATTAAAACCTGATACTA
>CAYUNV010000147.1:7228-8457 GCA_964446265.1 uncultured Negativicutes bacterium
TCTTCTTGTTGGAGAGGGTAATTACTGCTTGTTTTCAAATAATCTTGCTGGTATACCGATAAAATTCCTACAAATATAGCAGTGCCTAATCCACCGGCCAATTGCTGCAAAGTGATCATAATTGCTGTACCGTGGGAATAATATTTGCGCGGAAGTTGATTTAATCCATTCGTTTGAGCCGGTGTCATTACCATTGAAAATCCTAATAATATGCAGCAATTGCATACGACAAGCATTCCTATATTGATTGTGCTGGAACATGTTGCGAAATAGCAGGATATTAATATCATGATAATCAACCCGGGGATGACCAAATACTTAGAACCAAACCGATCATACAATTTGCCGGCTAAGGGTGCTGCCAAACCGTTCAATATTCCGCCTGGCAGCATTGCTAATCCTATCGAAAAATTGGATAAAGCAAGTACGCCGCCTAAAAACATGGGCATTAACAGCGTAACGGCAAAAACCAACATCGTTCCAACCATCACAAGAATAACACCCAGTGTAAACATGGGATACTGAAACACTCGTATTTCTAATAAGGGATTATTAATCACCAATTGACGATGGACAAAGAAAAGAAGCCCTGCTAAACCGCATACTAACGAGATATTCGTATTCAGAGAAAATCCTGATTCGCCGGCGCTGCTGATACCGTATAAAATTCCGCCAAAACCAATAATGGACAACAGCAGCGATAAGACGTCAATGTTTTGCTGAGTGGTTTTTGTAACATTATTTAATTTTATCGTACCAATGGCAAACACAAACAATAAGAAAGGCAGTGAAGCGAAGAACAACCATCGCCAAGTAAGCGTTTGTAAAATAATACCCGCGAAGGTCGGAGCAATAGCCGGCGCGAATAAAAGGGCCAGTCCCACTATTCCCATTGCCGCTCCTCTTTCTTCCATTGGTGTAAGTACCAATACTGTATTTGTAAGAAGGGCCATGAGAACACAAGTGCCTGCAGCCTGGATTAATCGGCCTGTCAGCAACATCCAAAAGGATTGAGAGATGCCGCCTATAAAGGTGCCAAGTAGTATCAAGATCATCGTTGCCACATAGATTTGGCGAGTGGTAAACCGTTGAATAAAAAATGCTGATGTTGGAACAACGATAGTCATAACCAGCATAAATCCTGTAGTTAACCATTGTACGGTAGATACCGAAACGTTAAATATTTCCATGAAGTTTTTAAGACAAATGTTTAAATAGGTTTCGTTTAG
>CAYUNV010000148.1:0-8426 GCA_964446265.1 uncultured Negativicutes bacterium
TTCAAGGAAAGAGTAATATACGCGCCATTGCCTGCAGCCCCCGGATAATCCCTCGCGGCAGTCAAGCCAACCGTAAGATCCGCTTCCCTGTCAATCCGCCTTGTTTCGTCATAGCGTTTTTCATAGTGTGATACCAGCTTTTTTTGAAATACAACCTCCGGATAACTGGATAGATCGATCGTCTTTCCGTCAATAGCCGGCAAGGTCGGCGCAGTTACTTTAGCAGGCATATCCCAGGTTCGTCCGGTAATACGGCAAATGGTTTTCCACGCCTGCAACCGGCGCAATTGGGAAGCCGCGATGTCGCGCCTGGCATCAGAATAGACCGCTAAAAATTCCAGTCGGTCAGTCGGGAGCAATAATCCTTGGTTTTGGCGTTCTTGCAAAATATAGCTGGTTTCTGCCTCCGTCTGTAAAAACCGGTTGGCAACCTCTGCTTTTTGCTGCTCAATCCATAACGTTACATAGGCTTTCCGCAGCGTAACCAGATTATTTAAAAAGAACATGCCGGAATCGCGTTTCGTTTTCAGCGCCGTTGTTTCGGCTTCCAGTTTATCGAGCTTCTCTTTTTGCAGAGTTCCCAGCAGAGGAAACGTCAAGCCGCCGGTCACACTCAATTTATTATAACGGTTCTTCTCTGCGCTCGTTTCGTATATCGGCTCATTACTGTATCCATAAGTAACCCCGCCAAAATATTTGGCGCCTGTCCTCTGGTCTTGCAGCGTTTCCAGCGCTTCGTCCCGGGCCAGCGCCGCGGACACAGCTGCCGCTTCCGGCCCATCGTTTACCATCGGTTCCAATTGTTCAAGAGATAAGGGTTGGGCACTGGAAAGGTCCGCAGCTGCTGAGACGGGTATCGGCAGCAATAAAATGCATACCAATAATAACCATCGAGCCGCACTCGCTGCTGATCGAAAAAATATCTGTTCCATAAATCCAGCTCCAATCCCTTAATTTCTTACTTTTTACGTCAAATACGTCAGAAATAAACTTCGTTTATTCCAGAACGTAGAATTATCAATTAATAGTGATTATCTTCCCATACTATTGTATAGATATTCCAACTACTTGGCAACACTTTTTCTTTATTTTTCCTTTTTTCTTTCCGTCAGGCAGGGGAGCATGTGTCAGGGGGACGGGGTTGTGACACTCAAAAGTGTCACAACCCCGTCCCCCTGACACATGCTGGTGACCGCGGCGTCTGCGCCTGGTCACCAGAACCGTCCCCTTGACCGTCCGTCCCATCCATCCATTATTTCCGTAAAAAAATACCTCGCAATATATCACTGATCATTTTTGCATAAGCGACGAAAGTTTCCAGATTTTCCTGCAAGTCATCCACCGTATCGGTTACCTCAGTCTGCAATACATGAAACGCTTCGCCGGTCTGGTCCACCATTTCATTCAAACTGACACTCAGCGCATTGACATTTTCCAGAGTTTCCGGAAGCAAGGTCAGCATCTTGCGGACATCCCTATCGTGATCAGCAAAGATGGTCCGCACATGACTGACCACACCCAAAACCTGGCGCAAAACAGCAACCAAATAGACGCCTATGGCAACACCGACAAGAATGCAAAGAAAAAGTCCAAGGTCGTACAGAGAAATATACATCGGCATCCCTCCTGTCGGCTGTTGAAAAAGGCCAATCTGCTTCGCACCCGCAAGGAGTATGCCGCCAACTCTAAGGCGCTAAAGCGCCAAGAGTTGCGCAATCACGACTCCGTTTGCTCGCTCGCGTACGAAATTAGTACGCGACGCGTCGCAAGCCTCGCCGTTTCTAGCATCTTAACCTTTTTGAACAGCCTTTATTTTGCAAATACGAGCTACATTCAGTAAGCGGACGGGCAGGAATGCCCGTCCGCTTATTAAGTACATATTTATTCTTTAACTTCTTTCACTTCTTCCGTTGCACCGGTAAGCTGGGCTTTTTTCTCCTGAATTTTCTCTTTCACTTCGTCGACTTTTTCCTTAGCCATTTCCATTACTTCCTTGGCTTTATCCGGAAGTTCTTTAGCGGCGTTGGCAATGTCTTCGCGGGTTTCTTTACCGGATTTAGGTGCTAGAAGGACACCGGCCATAGCGCCTACTGTCAGGCCGATAGCAGCACCCACTGCCGCATCCTTAACTGCTTGTTTGCGGGCCTTTTGCCGGCGGACTTTTTTGCCTTTTTCAATCAATTCAATGAGAGACATGTCTTACACCTCCAGCATGTTATGCATTATTGAATACAATAGAAAATATTCGCAGCGCGGACGGCATAATCCTCTTGTAATTGCAAATTTTTTCAAATTTTTCTTTTTCCTGTTGGTAAAATGGAGCAGTTGTCCTAGCACCAATTTACCAACAGCCGAATCCTAGAACTTATACGTTAACCCAGCGCCGACACGATGTTTGTCGCTGCCGACATCCGGCATGAACGAACGGAAATAGACATTAGCGCCCAGGTCGCTGGTAATGTTATAGGTAGCGCCTGCCTGCACTTCAGTAAATTCGTCGGCGAATATCACATAAGCATGTCCATCCCATTTATTGTCTAATTCCCCGCTTACACCGACGCCGAGATAGGTCGAGCCGCTGCTATAATCGCGATGGCCGATAATTCCCCGGAAATTATTTGTGAAATTATATTGTCCGTAAAGATCCGTTGAACTGTCATCGTTTAAATCAATACTTTGCAAGCCTACCGTGATGCGGCTGCCCACTTTATTCTCGATGTACAGGTTGTCATTTGAAACACCAACTGCCGTTTGACCTTTCGCCAAATCGTTGAGCGGCGCAGCCATTGCGGTACCGAGACCCAGGACGAGAAGAGCAACCGTAATACAAATGATTTTTTTCAATTGAAAAACCCCCTGTCATTTTATTTTATTTCCCGGCAATAAGCCTTTGTTCCCCACTCCGGTTCATTCCTCTTTCCGGTTACTGTCAGTAAGATTTGCGTTGCGGATTTTATCAATCTGACCTGCTGGTTTTGTTGCAGGCGGTGCGATTTTCCGCTCGACCGGCAGCCCGGAAACTACGGGTTGCATAAGATACTTCTCCCCACCCGTCCCGGTCTTTTGTTTGCCATTTGTCTTGTCTGAAGCGATCCCTGAGCCACCCCCCTCCGCCGAAGGTGCATTGAAAAATAAGTTTCTTTGATTCATTCCCGTTTTCCTCCTATTTTTCCTTCTTTTTTCTGAACATTCGTATTTTTAAATATAATACTTATTTTATTAAAACTTCATTTGCCGTTCCCGCCTGCAGTACCATGAACCGGCCAAGGCATTGGTTCTACGAATAACAACCGTTTTTTTCCGTGACAGGGTTCGTCGTTTGATGCATGTCCAAATCGCTTCAATGACTCTATCTTGGTCTGCGTTTGTCATATTAGACCCGGAAGGAAGGCAAATCCCACTGTTAAATATTTGTTCCGACACGCTATACCCTCCTATGTGGGAATAATACGGATAGTGTTGAAATACAGGCTGCAAGTGAAGCGGCTTCCAGATCGGCCGGGTTTCGATATTCTCATCGGCAAGCGCATCCATAAGCTGCTCCGGAGTAATACCGAGCTCGTCCTCATCCATCATCAGGGTGGTTAGCCAACGGTTAGATTGCCCGTAAGAAGGCTCCGGCATGAACTCAAGACCCTGTATCCCTTCTAATGCTTTATAATACCGGGCAAAAATCTCCCGTCGGGTCTTCACCCGATCCGCCAGCACTTTCAATTGACCCCGTCCAATGCCTGCCAATACATTACTCATACGGTAATTGTAACCGATTTCGCTGTGTTGGTAATGACGAGCCGGATCCCTTGCCTGTGTAGACCAAAAACGTGCTTTCTGCAACGCCTCCAAATCGTTGGAGACCAGCATGCCGCCGCCGGAGGTAGTAATAATTTTATTGCCGTTAAACGAATAAATCCCAAATTTCCCTATCGTTCCGCTTTGTTTTCCCTTGTACGTCGCCCCCAGGGATTCTGCCGCATCTTCAATGATCGGCACCCCATACTGACTGCAAATTTCACCTAAAACATCCATATCAGCACTTTGGCCGTATAAATGGACAATAATTACCGCCTTCGGCAGTTTTCCAAATTGTGCGGCATCGTTAAACGCCCTTTGTAGGGCTTTAGGCGACATATTCCAGGATGTTTCTTCTGAATCAATAAATACCGGCGTTGCCCCTTGATAAATAATTGGATTGGCGCTGGCAGAAAAAGTGAGGCTGGAACAAAAGACATAATCTCCTGCTTCCACACCAACAAGTTTGAGTGCCAAATGGATAGCTGCCGTTCCGGAACTGGTAGCTGCCGCTCCGGATATTCCTACGTACTCGGCCAACTCCCGTTCAAAATCATCAACATGAGGTCCCAGCGGAGCGATCCAGTTCGTATCGAAAGCTTCCTGAATAAACGCTTGTTCATATCCGCTCATATGCGGTGAGGATAGATAAATCCTGTTTTTTGTCATTGTAATCGTCATCGTAATCGTCACCTCTCTCACATCATATTTGTATTGCCGGATATTCTCTATACTTTTATAACGGATACTACATCCGGATTGTTTTCGTATTTTAAGTGGAATCATTCGCAAATACCATTTTCCTAGTTACCCAATTTGTCTTTCCGTTCTTCATCCAAATTGCGAAGCACAGTGTCCGTGGCTGCAACAACTCCTTTTCGGTTCACTACAGCCGCCACCGTCTTGCACAATATTTTCAAATCCAAAACTAAGGACCATGTCTTTACGTATTGAACATCCAGTGCTAACCTTTCGTCCCAGGATAAGAGATTGCGGCCCGAAATCTGCGCCAAGCCGGTAATTCCCGGCCGGACTGTTTGCCGCAGCAATTCTTCCTCTGTAAAATACGGCACATATTTCATTAATAACGGCCTCGGCCCCACTAAACTCATATCGCCCCATAAGACGTTAATCAACTGAGGCAGTTCATCAATACTCGTTCTACGCAGCAAAATACCGATGTTAGTTAAACGGTCCTTATCCGGCAATAATTGGCCGTCTTCGCCGCGACGATTGTTCATCGTCCGAAATTTGTAAAGGAGAAACGGCTTCCCCTCTTTGCCCGGCCTGATTTGTGTAAACAATACCGGCGACCCCATTGTCATCCGGATTGTTCCGGCTGCAACCACAAAGACAGGCGAGAGCATTGTCAATGCCAATAAAGCAGTGACAACATCCAACAACCTTTTTACGGCAAGGGCAATAGACTTGCCTCTCATTCGGCATCACCTGCTTATTTAATCTCGGGTCTTGTGGTGTCGGGCAAAAATAGCAGTGGCTTTTTTCAAAATCGCATTTTCTTCCTGCAATTCGGCAATTGCTTTGCGAAGCCGTTTTATTTCGTCGTCTTCCTGCAGGATATGCCCGCTGCCGGGAAATGCTTTTTCCTTGTGCTTATTGTATTGATTGATCCACTTATACAGCGTATTGGCATGGATGCCCAGCGCACTTGCTACGTCCGAGACTGTCTGTCCGCCTTCCAAAACGAGACGAACCGCTTCCTCCTTGAATTTTTTGTCAAACCGGTTCATTGTTGCACCTCCAAATTACTACAAATTTCATCCACGCAGATCCATTTTTCCTAATATTTTTACATCTTTCCAATTACCATCTGGGTGAATTCTTCTAGATACCAGAACAGGATTTCCGCCCCATTGTTATTTTTATTTTTTTATGATAAATTAAACCTCGGGTAGAAAAGATATTTTTCGAAGTGCTAGTATCAACTAAAATTGTTTCGTCATCGTAACGATGAGGGAACCGGATTTGGCACACTTATCGTGAGGTAAGGTCGCAAAGCCATGGATCTCTTGGTAAGAAAAACTGAGAGATCGCCAGGTTGCCGTATTAGAACGTTTAATACGTTATGAATCCGGCTCACCTCTATTTTTTTATTTGCGGACCGTATACTTACGATAATACCCAAAGATTTGTCTCAAATAAAAATCAGGAGGTACACATAGCATGGCAACCATCAACTTGAGTTCCTACTTTACATCCACGAGCGGTAATGGAACAACAGACGACACAGCAATATTTCAAAAAGCGCTGAACGCAGCTGCCGGCGGCACCCTATATATTCCCAAGGCATCTGCAGCGTACACGATCGGCACTGTAACAGTTCCGTCTAACGTAACTATCGTTTTCGAAGAAGGAACGGTGGTTAATGCAAAATCGGGACTGGCTTCCTCATATTGCCTGTTCAACTTCAACGGTGCATCAAATGTAACAATTATAGGCAACAATTCAACTGTCAACATGAAGAAAAGCGAATATTCGGGTGAAAACCCTCATTGTTTTTCAATGGTTAACTGTTCTAACGTCAGCATTTCCGGCATGACCGCCTACGGAGCCGGCGGGGATGGATTTTACATCAATACTGCCAGCAACATTCATTTGGACGGGGTCGTCGCCGATAACTGCAGACGCGTCGGTTGCAACGTGATCAACGCGAATGGAGTGCTGGTCGAAAACTCTATTTTCAAAAACACAAGCGGCGTTGCTCCCCAGTATGGCATCAACGTGGAAGCAAATAAATCTACCGATATCTTCAAAAACATCGTCTTCCAAAATTGCCTCTGTGCAAACAATGCAAAAACCGGTGTGGGCGTCTCACTCACCAATTTGCAAAATGCGACCAGCCGTGTCGATGTAGGAATCACATTCACCAATATTACGACACTCAATAATGGTAAAAACGGCATGGAGCTGTATGCTTACAATACCAACAACGGCATTGGCGGAAGCATCACCGTGAACAACTATACTTCCAATGGCGATGCCCTTGAAGCTATGGTTATTGCCAATAATGGTACACTTAGCCCACACATTTATGTGAATAAATGGAATTACTTGAACCCATCGTCTTATACAAAATCAGGAACTTATCCGGCTGAAATTCGTGATTCTTCCGCAGTATCATCCGGCTACATTCAATTTACCCAAGGAACATTCACGGCCACGGTTCCTACCGGAACAACCTCCACTACGACAACTACAACTTCTGGTTCCACGACTACAACCTCCGGTTCTACCACTACAACTTCCGGTTCTACCACTACAACCACTACGACTGCAACAACCATCCCCAGTGCAACTATTTCCGGTACTTCGAGCAACAACACGCTTACCGGAACTACCGGCAACGATGTGATTTATGGCCTTGCCGGCAATGATACCATATCCGGCGGCAATGGCAACGATAACCTTTGGGGCGGCGCTGGTGCTGATAGGCTCACTGGCGGTACAGGACAAGACACATATGTGTTCGGCAAAAGTGAAGGCAGCGATGTAATCACTTCCAGCAGCAGCAACTACGAAGACAAAATCCTGTTCAATACCGGGGTAAAGCTCTCGGATCTCACTGTTAAACTACTAAGCAACAGTTCCGGCTATAAAGACTTGGTAATCAGCTGCGGTTCAACGGATTCAATAACAGTCCAAAACTGGAATTACAGTTCGGGGACTCAATTGAATACGGTCCAATTTGCCAGCGATTCCTCCAAGTACAAGTTGACTATGACGAACGGTGTCGCTTCCTGGTCAAAAATCTCTTAATCATTATACATTGTCTTAAGATCGGCGGTTTATTCCGCCGGTCTTTTTTTGTGCTACTCTACAACACTCCGTAACGATCTTCGATCACTACGTTGCTGTCAGTCACGTTCTGGGTGCTGATTTTCGCCCCAGTCACACCCTCGATCGCCAGTGGATCGATGATAAAAACATCGGTAACCGGCGCTCTGTTTTTATCCCAAATATAGATCCCGTACGTCATTTGTGGCTGTTCCCGGGTATCTTTGATCGTCGGATTTGTAATAGTCACACTTCCAACTCCCGGATAAATCACTATGCCGGAACTTGCTTCCGGGTTTTTTCTATTAGAAACATTTGGATTCAATATTACCGGTTCATTCACCTCAATACGGAAGGCGCCATAAGGATGGTAGCGTACCAGCAGCCCCATTTGCTGCGAGGTAACCCATTCCGGTTTTTTTATGGATAGAATTCCTGGAACAACTGCCCCGCCACCGCTGAGATGCATCCCCCGCATACTTCCCGTATCTTTATGATTGACAATACTGATCGAAACCGGATTTGCCGTGCCCTGCAGTTTTCCCAATGATAAGGCGATACCATCCGTATTGTTTTCGGTTATGATATCCGTAATAATAATATTTTCCATAAATTCATAGTTGTAATTCGGCTCAATACTTAATCCGGCTGCAGGCAAAGCTCCATGGGTATTGGTGAGTACCGCCCGGTCGATATTGATTTTGCGGCCGGTGATCAACGTGATACCCTGACGCCGGTTGTTGTCTGCACGAACATCAATCAACTGAACATCCTCTGAATATGGTTGCAGGGAACTTGCGCCGATATAAAACCCGTCTCCCCAGCAATCATTCACCGTCAAA
>CAYUNV010000149.1:0-1112 GCA_964446265.1 uncultured Negativicutes bacterium
TTTTGCTGCTAACGCCGCGGCGATTCAAGCGGCTGCCCAATATGGCAACGACGCGGTCGTAAATGCGACTTTAGGGGCTTATTTAACGGAAGATGAAAAATTGGGTTTTCTGCCAACGGTAGAAAAAGTATTTCGTACTTTGCCGGGTGTAGAGATTGGCGGTTATGCGCCGATCGCCGGTTTGCCGGAATATCTACAGGCAGCGATTGATTTGACGTTTGCCGATTACCGTCCGGACGCGTATGTTGATGCCATTGCCACTCCCGGCGGTTCCGGTGTGATCCATCATGCGATTTGGAATTATACTGAAATTGGCGATACTGTGCTCACTGCAGATTGGTTCTGGGATCCTTATGAAACCATGTGCGACGACGCGTTGCGTAAAATCGACACATTCATTTTATTTGACGAAGAGAAGCGCTTCAACATTGCTAGTTTTACTGCCAAAGTAAAGGAATTGTTGACCAAACAGAATAACTTGCTTCTCTTAATCAATTCACCTGCCAACAACCCTACCGGTTATAGCTTGGCAAATGACGAATGGGCTGCGGTGCTGGCTACCTTAAAAGAGGCTGCAAAAGATGAAGCAAAGAAAATCATTTTGTTGGTGGATGCGGCGTATTTGGATTATGCCGGCGCAACCAAAGAACCTCGTTCGTTTATGAAGCAATTTGGCGGGCTGCCGGCCAACTTTCTTACCCTCATCGGGTTCAGCATGTCGAAAGGGTACACCATGTACGGTCAGAGGACCGGGGCGATGATCGGGATCTCTTCCAGCAAAGAGGTAATTACGGAATTTGTTGATATTAACCAATATTCCTGCCGCTCAACCTGGTCTAATGTCAGTCGCGCTTGCATGAGAACTCTGGCAACTATTTACAATGACAAAGAACTTCTTGCCCAGGTGGAAAAAGAGCGCAGTGAGTATTATCAGGCGCTTCGTACCCGGGCGGATATCTTTATCCAGGAAGCGAAAGAAGTAAATTTAACCATGCTTCCGTATGTTGCCGGCTTTTTCCTTACTGTGCCGGCGAAACGTCCTGCTGAAGTTTGCCAAGCCTTACAAGCTGACAACATTTTTGCGGTACCGATGGAACGCGGGATCCGGGTTG
>CAYUNV010000149.1:1122-8347 GCA_964446265.1 uncultured Negativicutes bacterium
AGTAACAGCCCGTAAAATGAAAGGAATGGCTGCGAAGTTTGCTAAAGCGATCGCCGCTGTGGAAGGATAATACAATGGTGCAGGGGGCATAATCTATGGCGGAGAAAGTTACTCTTGAGTTATCCGGCGGTCGAACAATGCAAGTGGAACCAGGCACGACCTTATTGGAAGTAAGCCGTCAGTTTGCCGGAGAGTATGTTTCGCCCATTGTTGCCGTAAGGGTAGGCAATGATATCAAGGATTTGCCGATGATTGTAGAAAAGGATTGTTCGATTGATTTTCTCGATTTGACTACCGATGCCGGCAATAAAGTGTATCAGCGCAGCCTGTCATTCGTCTTGATTGCAGCGGTGCGGGAATTGTTTCCTGACAGTGAGGTTGTTGTGGCGCACTCCATCAGCAAAGGCTTGTACTGTGAAGTTAACAAGGCAGCACCGTTGACGCTGGAGGAAGTAGCCGCCATTGAACAGCGGATGCGGTTGATCGTTGAGCAGAACCGCCCGTTTACACGCAAGGTTGTACCCATTGCGACAGCAATCGAGTTGTTTGAGGCAACGGGCAATCAGGAAAAAGTCCACTTGCTGCGGCAATTAAAACGGCAAAAGGTCAGCATTTACTATTGTGGCGAATTATACGATTATTTTTATGGGACGATGGTACCGTCTACCGGTTATTTAACGTTGTTTGGGTTGCATTATTATGCGACCGGCCTGGTTTTGATGTTTCCGGCCAAAGAGCAGCCGGATCGTCTGCCGGATTTTTCCGAACAGCCCAAATTGGCGAAAATATTCCGGGAAGCAGAACAATGGGGCAAAATTCTGGAGTGTCCCTATGTGGCGACTTGGAATGAGCAAGTAAAACATGGGGATTTTAGCGATATTATCCGGGTAGCGGAAGCGCTGCACGAGAAAAAAATTGCCCAGTTGGCCGATTTTGTCGTTCAAAACGCCCGAGACGTAAGAGTGGTCATGATTGCCGGTCCATCTTCGTCCGGCAAGACAACGTTTGCGCAACGGCTGAATGTTCAACTGCGGGTGAACGCGCTGCGACCTATGCCGCTTTCACTCGATGATTATTTTGTAAACCGGCGCGATATTCCTCTTGATGAATTTGGCGAAGCGGATCTCGAGTCGATCGAAACGATTGATTTGGCTTTATTTAATGACCATTTACTGCGGTTGCTTAACGGGGAAAGGGTTCAGGTTCCTTATTATAACTTTACTACCGGGCAACGGGAATATAACGGAAAATATATTCAGCTGGGCAAAGAACAGCCTTTATTGATCGAAGGAATCCACGGGTTGAATGAGCGGCTCACTTCGTCAGTGCCGCGGGCCAATAAAGTCAAAATCTATATCAGCCCTTTGACTCAACTCGCGATTGATCAGCACAACCGCATCTCCACGACGGATGCGCGCCTGATCCGTCGGATTGTCCGTGATAGCCAGTTCCGGTCGCACGACGCGCTGCAAACGCTAAAGCTATGGCCTGCGGTACGCCGGGGCGAAGAACGTAATATTTTTCCGTTCCAGGAAGACGTTGACGTCATGTTTAATTCGGCGCTGATTTATGAATTAAGTGTTTTAAAGAAATACGCGGAACCGCTGTTGGAAAAAGTCCAGCCGACGGCTCCCGAATATGTAGAAGCACGGCGATTGTTGGATTTTCTGGAGTATTTCCAGTCGGTTGACGACATGGATGTGCCGCCGAATTCCATACTGAAAGAGTTTATCGGTATGTCTTGTTTTTATCGGTAAAAAAGATCCACTACCCTTCAATCGGGCGGTGGATCTTCTTTTTTTATTTATTTTTCCGTTAGCTTGCGGGCCAATATTTTGCCCATCGGGCTTTCGCCGGTTAAGGCGGGGATGTTTTGTCCCTGCCCCAAACGGGCGAGGATACCGTATACTTCCGGATTTTCTACCGGAGTTTGGGCAGTCGCGCGACTGCCGTATTCGTTGGTGAGAACGGTCGCCTCGGCGGGTGGAATGATGCGCCCCGGTCCGCCGACACAGCCGCCTTTACAGGCCATGCCTTCGACAAAATTAGCCGATAATTGACCTTGTTTAATTTGTTCCAGTACTTTTTGGCAATCGGGAATCCCGTCCACTTTCAATGGCGATAACTCCAAGGCCCTGCGGGGTACGAGTTTTTGCAGAGTTGCTGCGACTGCTTCGCTGACGCCGCCGGTGCGGGCGTAAATCCGGCCGCTCCAAGAGGCTTGAGGATTTTTTTCTTCCGGTTGGTCGGAGGGTGAAATCTCTGCTGCCGCAAAGATCGCCTGTAATTCCTGGAAGGTCAGGACATAATCAATTGCGCCCTGCAAATCTGGTAAAGTTGCTTCTGTTTTTTTTGCGATGCAAGGTCCGATAAAGACGACTTTGGCATCAGGAACCAATGTTTTGATAACGCGGCCGGAGGCAACCATCGGCGAAACAGACGGCGAAATATGGGCTTTCAGATCAGCAAATTTATTTTCAATCAGTTTGATCCAAACCGGGCAGCAACAACTGGTGATCATGAAATCGGTGGCTGTTTTTACATGCTCGTCGAACTCGAACGCCTCTTTAATGGTAATTAAGTCGGCATACAATGCCGTTTCTACTACGTCGGTAAAACCAAGCCGCAGCAAGGCGGATCGCAACTGGCCCGGTGCGACATCGGGGCCGAATTGCCCGACGAAGGCCGGAGCAACAGTAGCATAGACGGGGTTTGTTTTTTGCTGCAGCAAGTTGATGAGGGGCACAAACTGGGATTTTTCTGCCAAAGCGCCAAAGGAACAGGCGCTAATACAAGCACCTTCGCCTAGGCAGCGGTCGTGATCAATTTTTAATACGCCGAATTCATCTTTGCTGATCGCTCCTAACGGACAAATTTCTTCGCAGTTTCGATTGTTTTGCGGACATAGTTCGCAGGCGGCGGTATTGGTGACGATTACCGGCCCATTGTCCATGCCCATCAACGCTTCTTCGTCCGTTTCTGCCAGTACCGCATCGGAGTCATGCGGATTTAAACCCATGGCAATCCGGATCTGGTTTGCGACTTGACGGCGGCTTGTTTGATCTTTAAATTCGTTGTGAACCAGTTGGCAAATTTCTTCCCGTCGGTTAAACAATTGCCCTTCCCAGGCCGCTTTGGCGACCTGGTATAAAATCTTGGGGCGAAGATCAAGCGAAGAAGGTTGTCCTGACATACGATCACCTCGTTTTTCGTTATGTTTATAGGTATTATATTGGCGGTTCGCGTGTAATTTCCTACTTCACCAAATGGCAGGCTGTATAATGATCTTTACCGGTTACACTTAATTCCGGAGACGCTTTTCGACAGATTTCCATAGCATAACGGCAGCGGTTATGGAACTTGCAGCCCGAGGGCGGATCAAGGGGGCTGGGGATGTCGCCGGTCAGTAAGATGCGTTTCCGCTGGATTTCAAGCGTCGGATCCGGAATGGGAATCGCGGAAAGCAAGGCCTGCGTGTACGGGTGCAATGGGTGGGAATACAGTTCTTCCGTCGACGCCAACTCCACG
Source organism: uncultured Negativicutes bacterium (assembly GCA_964446265.1). GTDB lineage: Bacteria > Bacillota > Negativicutes > CTSoil-072 > CTSoil-072 > CTSoil-072. The sequence goes on from CAYUNV010000149.1 coordinate 4,651, forward strand.
ATAGAACCCAGGTACATGACGGCGACACGGGTGCTGATATGGCGAACCATGGATAAATCATGGGCAATAAACAAGTACGTCAATCCAAGTTGGGTTTGCAGTTGTTCCAGTAAATTGATGATTTGCGCTTGGATAGACACATCCAATGCGGAAATCGGTTCATCACAAATGACCAGTTCCGGATTTACCGCCAATGATCGGGCAATTCCTACACGCTGCCGTTGCCCGCCGCTGCACTCATGAGGGAATCGGCTGCCATGTTCCGGGGTGAGGCCCACTTGCTGCAAGAGCGAGGCGATGCGGGCTGCTTTTTCGCTTCCGCTTGCAAGCTTATGAATGTCAAGCGGTTCTTCCAGAATGTTGTTGATCGTCATCCGTGGATTTAGTGAAGCGTAAGGGTCTTGAAAAATCATTTGTATCTGGCGCTTGAACCGCATGCTGTCTTGTTTGTTGTATGGAGCGTGAAGGTCTTGCCCTTTAAAGTGCGCTGTTCCTGCCGTTGGTTGGTATAAGCCGGCCAGGGTCCGGGCTAAGGTGGATTTTCCGCAGCCGGTTTCGCCGACTAATCCCAATGTTTCGCCGGGAAATACGTCGAAGGATACGGTATCGACTGCCTTTACAACGGCGGTTGGCCGTCCGAAAACAGTTCGACGGACAACGAACGTTTTGCTGAGGCGATCGACAGAGAGGATAGGCTGGCTCATTTTATCAACACCTCCCCTTGCAAGAGTTTTTGCCGCAACGGGGAATCGGTATGGGCCAGCCAGCAGCGGGTGAAATGCTGGTCGCTGACTGGGAATAAATCCGGTTTTTGCCGACAGATTTCCATGGCATGGGGACAGCGGGGACCGAAAGAGCAACCTTCGGCAACCGACAGCAGATTTGGCGGTTGTCCGGGAATCGAGAGTAAATGTTTGTGTTTGCGATCGGGCCGCGGGACAGATTGCAGCAGTCCGTAAGTATAAGGGTGTGTAGGCTTGTGGTATAAATCAATGGCCGGAGCGGATTCAACAATTTCGCCGGCATACATGACCAGTACCCGTTGACATAGACTGGCAATGACGCCTAAATCGTGAGAAATTAGAATAATTGCGGTATTGCATTGTTGGTTTATGGAACGCAGCAAGTCGATAATTTGTGCCTGGATGGTCACATCCAGCGCAGTGGTTGGCTCATCTGCGATGAGCAATTGCGGCTGGCAGGCCAACGCCATAGCGATCATCACCCGTTGGCGCATACCGCCGCTGAGTTGGTGGGGATATTGCTTCAACCGGGTTTCCGCCGCCGGGATATCAACCGAACGCAGGGCGGTTTCCGCTTGCTGCAAAGCATCTTGATAGGATAAGCCATGATGGTGCATAAACATTTCGGCAATCTGCAAACCAACCGTTAAAACCGGATTCAAAGCCGTCATCGGGTCTTGGAAGATCATGCTGATTTGCTTTCCGCGGACTTGTTGCAGTTTTTTTTCCGGGAGAGCAGTCAGCTCGGTTTCCTGGAAAAAAATACGGCCGTTCAGCCTCTCGCTGGGGGGCTGGGGCAGAATGCCGAGAATGGCCTGGGCGGTTGCGCTTTTGCCGCAGCCTGATTCGCCGACAATCCCCAGAGTTTCCCCTTGCTGTAATTGGAAATTCACATGATTAACCGCCAGAACGGATCCGGCGTAGGTATGAAAAGCAATACTCAGGTCTTGTACATCCAGTAAAAGTGACATAGTAACCGCTCCTATTTACGCATTCTGGGATCCAGGGCGTCACGCAGCCCATCACCGAGGAAATTAAACGACAGCATCGTAAGGCTGATGGCTACAGCCGGAAACAAGAGTTGAAAAGGGTAGGAGCGCAGACTAACAACTCCTTCGGAAGCGAGAACGCCCCAGCTTGCCATCGGTGCTGATACTCCCAGACCGATAAAGCTGAGGAATGCTTCGGTGAAAATGGCTTCCGGAATGGCAAGCGTGGTTGTGATCAAAATCGGTCCGAGGCTGTTCGGGATTAAATGGCGTAACAGTATTCTTGTTGCGCTGGCTCCGGTCAAACGGGCTGCCAATATATATTCCTGTTTTTTGAGCGTTAAGATTTGGCCGCGGACAATGCGGGCCATCCCCAGCCAGTATACGAAACCGAGAGCCAGAAAAATATTCATTAAGCCTGGTCCGAGAACTACCATTAGCAAAATGACATACAGCAGAAGGGGGATTCCGTACAGGATGTCAACAAGCCGCATCATGAGATTATCGATGCGGCCGCCGGCATAACCGGCGATCCCGCCGTAGAGAACACCAACAGTGAGATTGATCAGGCTGGCTGCAATCCCGATGGACAAAGAAATCCGGGCACCATACAAGATCCGGGTCAGTAGATCGCGGCCTAGATTGTCGGTGCCGAACCAATGCGCGGACGATGGCGGCTGGTTCGCTTCCGGCAGGTTTTGATCGGCATACGAATAGCCGGAAAGCGAAGGGCCGATAATTGCCGTTAGGCCGATGAGCAGAATGCAAAGCAATCCCGCCATGGCCATTTTGTTCATGCGCAGCCGGTGCCAGGCATCCTGCCAGTATGAGGAGCTTTTTAGCGGAACAGTGGAGGCACTGGCGGGAGGAAAGGGGTTGGGCTGAAAGGCAGCAGGCGAGAGTTTCATGTTAGTCTTCCTTTCCTTCGTCGAGTTGAATGCGCGGATCTAACAATGCGTAGGCAATATCTACGGCCAGGTTTAAGGTAACCAGTAAAGCGCTGTAAAATATCGTGACCCCTAAAATCACGGTGTAATCACGGTTATAGATGCTGGTCACGAAATGCCGTCCCAAACCCGGAATGGCGAAGATGGTTTCAATGACAAAGCTGCCGGTTAAAATTCCGGCAATCAGGGGACCTAGGTACGTGACTACGGGGATCAATGCGTTCTTGAGGGCATGGCGGGTCAGAATGGTGTATGAGGATAAGCCTTTGGCCCGGGCCGTGCGGATATAATCCTGGCCGAGGACTTCTAACATCCCGGAGCGGGTCAGCCGGGCAATAAACGCCGTAGGTAATCCCATCAAGGCCAAGGCCGGCAGGACTGTCGATGATGGGCCTTCCCATAAGGCGGCCGGCAGCCAGTTTAATTGCAGAGCGAAGACAAAAATGAGCAAGGCGGCAAGGATAAAGCCGGGAACGGATATTCCGATGGTTGTCAGGAACATCGCAATGTAATCAGGCCAGCGGTTGTGGTAGACGGCAGCAATGATCCCGGCCGGGATCCCGAGGCAGATCGCCCAAAAGATGGCGATTGCGCCAAGTTCGGCGGACACGGGAAAGCTTTCCCGTATCATGTCGTTGACGGAGCGGTTTTCATATTTAAAAGAAGGTCCTAAATCTCCGCTCGCAACATTGGCTAGATAATCGGTGTATTGCTTCCATAACGGATCGTTGAGGTGATACCGTTCTTCCATATTTTTTTGAATGGCTTCCGGCAGATTCTTTTCCGTAGTAAAGGGACCGCCCGGAATAGAGTGCATCAGAATAAACGTGGCGGTAACGATGGCGAATAACACAAGCAGCATCGAAACCAGGCGGCGCAGAAGATAAGGAAGCATGGGTTCAACTCCTTCCTTGTTTTATCTCTTTAACAGCCTTTAATACCCCGCCCTCTTAGGTCGGGGATCAACAGGCTATAACACTCGAAACCCTAAAGGGAAACTTCGGCTTCGCGAAATCAA